>NZ_LUGJ01000001.1:0-142184 GCF_001682955.1 Megasphaera sp. DISK 18 | reverse complement strand
GATAGGAAGCCGCTGATTCATAGAGAGAAGCACTTCGATAATGAAGTGCTTCTTTTTTTAAGCAGCGAACAAGGTTTAAAGGACCGAAGGGACGCATAAACCTTTGTGAGTCGCTTACTCCGAAGCTTGACTTCGGAGTGGGTGGGGGAGTCTCGTGGCAGACTTTTTTTACGGATGCCGCAGGCGACAAG
The DNA here is from genome assembly GCF_001682955.1 of Megasphaera sp. DISK 18. Classification (NCBI taxonomy): domain Bacteria; kingdom Bacillati; phylum Bacillota; class Negativicutes; order Veillonellales; family Veillonellaceae; genus Megasphaera; species Megasphaera sp. DISK 18. The sequence continues at coordinate 141,993 of NZ_LUGJ01000001.1, read as the reverse complement.
GCTGCCGCTTTCAGTTCAATTAGGATTTTCCCTGACAGGAAGCCAGAAGGCTACTAGTCAGAAGCCCTCAGACATATCGAGCATTATCAGACGGATGTCGAAAACATCCCGAAAGAAGCCCTTCAACCTATGCCTCTTCTCTTTATACCGCCAATCTTTCGTCGAATTAACTCACTATGGCTAAGAATTTTTTGAACCGTTCAAAAATAAATACTCCCTAACTATCCCCTTCAAGCGCTAAAATTTCTGGTTTACGGTGTGATTTCAGCCTTACGGGTTCTTCTTTGAATGCCTTCACTTTACTGCCCATAAAAGCTATAATAGACATAGCAAATCACAAAGGTGGTAATAACATGACTCAATCTGAAATATCTGCGGCCGTCGCCAAAGCGGCCCAATTGGCGAAAACGTCGAACCCGTTGACTCCGTCGATTACGAACACGGTGACGATCAACTTCGTTGCCAATGCGCAGCTCGCTGTCGGCGGCTCAGCAGCCATGGTCTACTTACCGGACGAAGGCGTTGCCATGGCGAAGATTGGGGCGGCGATGTACATCAACGTAGGCACGTTATTCCCCATATATGAAGATACACTGCCGCTGACGGCAGCAGCCCTTCATGATGACGGAAAGCCCTGGGTCCTTGATCCCGTGGCTATCGGAATGGGGAAAATGCGTACGGACTTATTGCTGAAATTTAAGCCGTATAAGCCGACCATCATTCGCGGCAATGCTTCAGAAATCATCGCCTTAGCCGGTTTATGGGACTTAGAAGGCGGTTCGCATACGTCGGACGTACGCGGCGTCGATTCGACCGATGCCGTTTACGAGGCAAAATCAGCTGCTGTGGCCTTGGCAAAATGGACGGGCGGTGCCGTTGCCGTTTCCGGTGAAGCTGATTTAATCACCGATGGCCGTCAGGTCGTCCTTTCAAAAGGCGGTTCGGATATGATGCCTTCTATTACGGGTACGGGTTGCTCTCTTGGCGGTGTCATGGCCGTCTATGCGGCAGTGGCCAGTCCTTTTATAGCAGCTATTACCGGTGCTGCCATTTACAATCTGGCCGGTAAAAGGGCGGCTGCCTACGTTAAGGGTACCGGTTCTTTCCAAGCTGCCTTTATCGATGAGCTCTATGTTGCGACACCTGAAGATATTGCACAAAATCCTTTTATGATTGAGGAGGTATAAAATATGAATACATTAGTTGCCCTTTGCATTGCACCGTGTGGTACCGGTGATGAATTTGCACCGTATGTCGCTGAAATCGTTAAAATTATTCGTGAATCCGGGCTTTCGAATCGGACGAACTCGATGTTTACCGAAATTGAAGGCGAATGGGATGACGTCATGGCTGTCGTCAAAAAGGCGACGCAGTATTTGACGGATCAGGGAATTCGGACAGAGGTCATCTTGAAAGCCGATATCCGCCCGGGTTATACGAACATGATGGATGCTAAAGTAGAATCGGTAGAACGTATTTTAGAAAAATAGCTTTTCATAAAACATCAGCCTTGACAATCACTCCTGGTTATAGTAAACTAATATAGTCAGTTGACGCATGGAGTGATACTCAAGAGGCTGAAGAGGACGGTTTGCTAAATCGTTAGAGGTCGCAAGGCCTGCGAGAGTTCGAATCTCTCTCACTCCGCCAGATTACTGGATAAAGAGCACTTAGGATTTTTCCTGAGTGCTCTTTTTTTGTCCATTATGGAGAGGGCGCAGAGGCTACGCAAGGCGCCTGTTTTCTGGTACAATAAAGATGACAAATTATTACGAGGTGTATTGGAATGAATATAACCTATTACGATATTGGGCTTAATTTATTTACGCGGTCTTTTCCGGATCCGGAGAAAATCATTGCCGATGCTGAAGCCGACGGTATCTGCTGTATCCTGACCGGCTCCGAAGATCGGGAAAACAGACTGGTCGATGACTTTGTCCGAACTCATCAGGTATTTGGTACGGCCGGCATTCATCCTCATGTGGCAGACGCCGCGACGGAGGCCGATGTCGAGGAAATCCGGCGCATCGTCACGACCAATCCGAAAATCGTCGCTGTCGGTGAAACCGGTCTCGACTATGACCGCATGTATTCTAAAAAAGAAAACCAGCTCTACTTTTTTAAGAAACTGATTGCCCTGGCAGAAGAACTGGATAAACCGATGTTTCTTCATGAACGCGATGCCGGAGACGATTTTTTAGCCTGTTTTAAAGGCCATGAAGGGGTCTGTCCGAAGTCCGTTGTCCACTGTTATACCGGTGATAAAGAAACACTGGCCCGTATGCTCGATATGGGCTTTTATATCGGCATTACCGGCTGGATCTGTGATGAACGGCGAGCCGATGCACTGCGCGAGGCCGTGTCCATTTTGCCCCTGGATCGGGTACTTCTCGAGACGGATGCGCCTTATCTGACGCCGCGCGGGTTTCACTTGCCACGGACGAATGTTCCCAATAATATCACCTATGTTGCCAGCACCTTGGCTCAGTATATGGATGTTTCTGTCGAAGCCTTGACGGTTCAGGCAAAGGCCAATACGGAGCGACTGTTTCGTTTATAAGGGTTTTGTTAATTTCTCCCCGATTAAGGAGGTCTTTTTATGAATATTGTGCAGTATACGAAGGCGGCGTCCCTTGAAGAAGCGTGGGAATTGAATCAAGGCCGCGGGGCCGTTGTCCTCGGCGGATGCTGCTGGCTCCGCCTGTCGCCCCAACGGCGCATTGCTCAGGCCATCGACTTGTCAGGTCTTGGCCTCGATGCGATAGAAGAACAGGATGACTCTTTTAAAATCGGAGCCATGGTCACTCTCGGAGCCTTTGGCAGCCATGAAGGACTGTTGACCTATACCCATGGAGCTGTAAAAGAAGCGACACGCCATATCGTAGGGACTCAGTTCCGCAACTTGGCGACCATTGGCGGCAGTATCAGCGGCCGCTTCGGCTTTTCCGATATTTGGACCTTGCTCTTGGCGCTTGATGCCGACGTTGAATTGTATAAGGGCGGACGCGTTCCGCTGTCTGATTTTGGCAAGACCGGGCCCGAGAAGGATATCGTAAGCCATATCATCGTGCCTAAAAAGAGCGGCCAGACGGCCTATGCGTCTCTTCGCCTCAATGCGACGGATTTTCCCATCATCGCTGCCGCTGTCCACGTCGACGGAAAAGAGGTGCGCTGTTCCATCGGTGCCCGTCCGGGACGAGCTGAGGTCATGACACTCCCTGTGGATACTGTCAAGACACTTGGCTGTGAAAAGGCCGGTCGGGAATTTGCCGAAAAGGTGACGTATGAAACCAACCAACGCGGTTCTTCCGAATATCGCCATGATATGGCTGTCGTCTTATGTCGGCGCCTGTTGGTTCAAACGATGGGAGATGATGTCTGATGATGATTACCTATTGGCTTAATGGAAAAAAATCCTCGGCCGATATCGAACCGGGGATGATGCTTTATGATTTTCTCCGCAGCCAGGGATGTTATAGTGTAAAATGCGGCTGTGAAACGACAAACTGCGGCCTCTGTACCGTTTGGGTCAATGATGTGCCGGTCTTGTCCTGCGCCGTACTAGCTGTTCGCATCGATGGCTGTCAAGTTACGACCCTTGAAGGCCTCCAAGAGGAAGCCAAGGAATTTGCCTACTATATGGGACTTCAAGGTGCCGACCAGTGCGGCTTCTGCAACCCGGGCTTCGTCATGAACGTCCTGGCCATGGCTCGCCGCTTCGATTCGCCGACGGAAGACGAAATAAAGGAATTTTTATCGGGTAACCTCTGCCGCTGTACGGGATATATGAGTCATATGAGGGCTATTAAAGAGTATTTTAAGGCCAAGGGGAAGGAGGTCCGGTCATGATGGAATTTAAATCGATCAATAAGGTCGTAGCCAAGAAGGATTCCCAAGCCTTGGTTACGGGGCAGCCTGTCTATACGGAAGACATCATGCCCAAAGACTGCCTCATCGTAAAGGTGCTGCGGAGCCCCCATGCCAGAGCCATCGTTAAAAAGGTCAATAAGAGTGCCGCTGAGAAAATTCTGGGCATCGTTTGTATCGTAACGGCCGATGACGTACCTAAGTCGCGATTTACCATTGCCGGCCAGACCTATCCGGAACCGAGTCCTTACGACCGGCTTATTTTGGATAAACAGATCCGTTTTGTCGGCGATGCCGTAGCCCTCGTGGCAGGGACGAATCAAGCGGCAGTCGATAAGGCGCTGCGGGCTATCCGCGTCGAATATGAAGTCCAGGAACCGCTCCTCGACTTTACGAAGGCCTTGGACAACGATATCGTCGTCCACCCCGAAGACGATTGGAAACCTTTAGTCGACGTCGGCGGCGACAACAAGCGCAACCTCGTCGCCAAGGCCTGCGACCGTCACGGCGATATCGATGCCGTCCTGGCTTCGTCAGACGTCGTCATCGACCGGACGTATCACACTCGTCAGAATCAGCAGGCAGCCATGGAAACCTTCCGAGCCTATGCTTATAAAGACGTATTCGGACGGCTGACCATCGTCAGCTCGACGCAGGTACCTTTCCATGTGCGCCGCGTCGTTTCCCATGCCCTTGAAATCCCCAAATCCAAGGTTCGGGTCATTAAACCGCGTATCGGCGGAGGCTTCGGCTCGAAACAGACCGTCGTCATGGAAGTCTATCCGGCTTTCATTGCCTGGCTGACAGGCAAACCGGCCTATATGGTCTACAGTCGGGAAGAATCGCTGACCGTATCGACACCGCGCCATGAATCGCAGATCCGCGTCGTTCTCGGAGCGTCGAAAGACGGCCATATCCGGGGCATTCTCCTCGATTCTTTATGGAACGCCGGCGCGTATGGTGAACATACGCCGACGACGGTTACTTTATCGGGACACAAGTCGATTCCTTTATATAATGCCGCTGAAGCCTTTCAATTCAGCTATACCTGTGTCTATACCAATACCATCGCTGCCGGGGCTTACCGCGGCTATGGGGCGACACAAGGCCTCTTTGCGCTGGAGACAGCCGTCAACGAATTGGCCGAAGCCCTCCATATGAGTCCTGTGGAACTGCGGTTTAAGAATATGGTCCGCCAAAACCAGGTCCTGCCGGCCTATTTTAATGAAACGGCCCTCAGCTGTACCCTCGATAAATGTCTGGAACGCGTCGTTTCCATGTCCGGTTGGGACGATGCGTCGCCGCGAAAAGTCCTGCCCAACGGTCATATCCAATCCGTCGGTTTGGCTATCGCTATGCAGGGTTCCAGTGTCTCCAACGTCGACGTGGCCTCGGTTACGATCAAAGTCAATGATGACGGCTTCTATACGCTCCACGTTGGGGCTACCGATATGGGAACCGGTTGCGATACCATCCTCGCCCAGATTGCTGCCGAATGCCTCATGTGTTCTGTCGACGACATCGTCACTGACGGCGTCGATACCGATACGTCTCCCTATGACAGCGGCTCTTATGCCTCGTCTACGACGTATCTGACGGGCAATGCCGTCGTCAAGACCTGTGAAAGCTTGATTCATCGGATGAAAGAATTAGCGGCCATTAAATTGGGGCTGTCCGATACGGATTTGGATGACCTGGAATTTGACGGCAAGGCCATTACCTGCCTTCAAACCGGTAAGTCGATTACCGTCCGCGATCTCGGCAACGGGGCCATGTTCATGAACGGCATTGCCCTCGAGGCGACGGAATCGTGCTATTCGCCGACCAGTCCGCCGCCGTATATGGCCGGTGCTGCGACGATCGATGTCGATCCCGAAACGGGGAACATCACTCTCTTGAAATACGATGCCATCATTGACTGCGGTACAGTCATCAACCCCAGCCTGGCCCGTGTCCAGGCCGAAGGAGGCATCGTCCAGGCTATCGGCATGGCTCTCACGGAAAACATTCAGTATACGCCGACGGGACGGCTGCAGAATAATTCTTTCATGCAGTATCGCCTGCCGACGCGTCTCGACGTCGGCCCCGTCAACGTCGAATTTGAACCGAGCTATGAACCGAACGGTCCTTTCGGTGCTAAATCCATCGGCGAACTGGTCATCGACTCGCCGTCCCCGGCCATTGCTCACGCCGTTTATAATGCAACCGGCGTATGGGTCCGCGACCTTCCCATTACGGCTGAAAAACTCTATCAGGCTATGAAACATAAGACGGTCTGAGTTATATATTCTGAAAGACAACGAAACGCCTTTCCATGACGGTGTATCATGGAAAGGCGTTTTTTGTGATGGCGTTATTTATTTTTCAAGGGAACTGTTGATGCGGACGCCGCTCATGAAGGGAAGGACCGGTTTGGTGTCTTCCTGGACTGTTTCCCGGATGCCTTCAAAAGTCGTAGTCAGCATTAATTTCAGACGGTTCGTCTGGTTGACCGAGCTGGCACTGGGGTCGTAGTCGATGGCGACGATATTCGTTTCAGGGAAGGCCGCTTTCAAGGTCTTGATCATGCCCTTGCCCGTGACGTGATTGGGCAGGCAGGCCCAGGGCTGGAGGCAGACGATGTTCTTGGCCCCGCGATGGATGAGGTCGATCATGTCCCCCGTGAGGAACCAGCCTTCACCGGCTTCATGGCCGAGGGACAAGAATTTCTTGGCTTCGTCGGCAATGTCGTAAATCGACGTAATGGGATCGAAGTGGCGGCTCTTGGCAACGGCCTGTTCGTATGGTTTGCGGTACCATTCGAGAAGGCGGACGCCGGTCTTGCTGAATAAGGCGTCTTTCCAACTTCCGGAAAGGTACTTATGGCGGAACTGGTCGTCGAGCAGACCGTAGAGGAAGAAGTCGGCCAGACCGGAGACGATGATTTCACCGCCTTCTTCTTCAATCATGCGGACGATGTGGTTGTTGGCAATGGGGTGGAACTTGACGTAGATTTCGCCGACCAAGCCAATGCGCGGTTTCTTTTCGTCACTCATTTCGATATTGTCGAATTCATTGATGAGGTCGCGAAGGTTGCGCTTGAAGGATTTAAAGTCGGCTTTCTTGAGCTGCTGTGTGCATTTTTCCTGCCACTTATGGAACAAGGCTTCGGCCGTACCCTTGACCTTTTCATAAGGCCGCGTGCGGTACAAGACTTGCTGCAGGGCGTCGCCGTAAATCATACCCATGATGAGGCGGTGCCAGAAGCCGAGCCCCGGCTGGAAACCGGGCTGCTTGTTCATGCCCTTCATATTGAGGGATAAAATGGCAACCTGGGACATATTGGCATCGTTCAAAGCTTTTCGAATCATGCCGATGTAATTGGTGGCCCGGCAGCAGCCGCCGGTCTGGGAAATCATGACCGTCGTATGGTTTAAATCGTATTTTCCCGACTTTAAGGCCGTGAGGATTTGGCCCAAACTCATGATAGCAGGATAGCAGGCGTCATTGTGGATATAGGCCAGACCGGTATCGATGGCTTCCTGGTTCTGGTGGGGCAGGAGTTCGACGTGATAGCCTTCGTGTTCGAAGGCTGACATGAGCATGGGAAAATGGATCGGTGTCATAGACGGGGCCAGGATGACGTTCTTTTTGGCGTCTTCTTTTGTAAAGATCGTCTTTTCGTAGGAATACGGTTCGAGAGTGTAATCTTCTTTCGGCCGATGATTCATGACGAACAGCAAGGAGCGCAGGCGGATGCGGATGGCACCGAGGTTCGAGCCTTCGTCGATTTTCAGCAGGGTGTGGATCTTGTGGCCGTGGGTCAGGATATCCTGTACCTGGTCGGCGACGATGGCGTCGAGGCCGCAGCCGAAGGAATTGAGCTCTACCAGTTCGAGGTTCGGATGCTGGGTAACGTACTGGGCTGCCCGATAGAGGCGGGAGTGGTACGACCACTGGTCGACGACGCGGAGATTGCCGTCAAAGGTCGACAAGGAAGCGACGCCGTCTTCTGTAAGGACGGCCAGGCCCAGGCTGTTGATCAGTTCCGGTATGCCGTGGTTGATTTCCGGGTCGACGTGGTACGGGCGACCGCAAAGGACGATGGCCCGCTGGTCGTTCTTTTTGAGGTCATCTAAAATCTTTTGGGTCAGGCTGTAAATCTTCTGTTTATAAGCTTCTTCTTCTTCCCAGGCAGCCATAGCGGCTTGCTTGATTTCGCGGTCCGGGAGATTCCAAGCCTTCAATTCTTCAATGAGGCGTTTGGCAATGCGCTTCTTGTCGTGTAAGGGCAGGAAGGGGCAGAGGTACGGTGTATTCGTTTCGGCCAGCCGTTCGCCCATGTTGTTGCGGATGACTTCCGGATAGCTCATGACCATGGGGCAGTTGAAGGTGTTGTCCTTGCTTCCTTCTTGAGGACCGTTTTGGATGCAGGGATAGAAGATTCGGTCGACCCCTTTTTGAAGGAGGTTTTCGATATGCCCGTGGACGAGCTTGGCCGGGTAGCAGGCCGAATCGGATGGAATCGTATCCATGGCTTTTTCAAAGAGCCCTTTGGAAGAAGGATCGGATAAGACGACGGAATAACCGAGTTTGGTGAAGAAAGTAAACCAGAAGGGATAGTCTTCATACATGTTGAGGACTCGGGGGATGCCGATCGTGCCGCGGGGAGCGTCGGTAAGGGGTTTATAGCCGAAGAGGAGGTTGTATTTTATCTTATACATGTTCGGCAAGGGCTTCTTGCGGGCCGCCGTCGAGCCGGCAGCGCCTCGTTCGCAGCGGTTGCCTGTGATGAAGGAACGGCCGTCGTTGAAGGTGTTGACCGTGAGCAGGCAGTTATTGGTGCAGAGGCCGCAGTGGCGAATGGACGTCGTGATATTCAATTCCTGCAGGGCTTTTTCGTCAACGATGGTCGATACGACGTGGTCCTGATGATAGGCTGTGCGGCAGATGATTCCCATGCCGAAGGCACCCATGAGTCCTGAAATCGACGGACGGATGACTTGGCGGCCCAGGAGCTTTTCAAAAGCCCGGAGGACAGCGTCGTTATAAAAAGTACCGCCTTGGACGACGATGTGCTTGCCAAGTTTTGCAGGGTCTTTGACTTTGATAACTTTATAAAGGGCATTTTTTATGACCGAGTAAGACAGGCCGGCAGAAATATCGGCTAAGGTAGCGCCTTCTTTTTGCGCTTGTTTGACTTTGGAATTCATGAATACCGTGCAGCGGGAACCGAGGTCGATGGGACTCTTGGCCAGGAGGGCTGCCTGAGAAAATTCCTGAATGGACATCTTCAGCGATTTGGCAAAGGTGTCGAGGAAGGAGCCACAGCCCGACGAGCAGGCTTCGTTGAGCAGAATGTCTTCGATGTGGCCGTCTTTGATGCGGCTGCACTTCATATCCTGTCCGCCGATGTCGAGGAGAAAATCGACGTCCGGGCAAAAATGGGATGCGGCCTGATAGTGGGCAATCGTTTCGACTTCGCCAAGATCGAGGTGCAGTGCTTCTTTGAGCAGGGCTTCACCGTAGCCGGTAATGCCGGCTTTGGCGATGAAGGCCCCTTTCGGAAGGCGGGAGTAGACGTCGGCGACAATCTTTTTAGCAGCTGCCAAAGGACTTCCTTCATTATTCTGATAGTGAGAATAGAGGATTTTCATGTCTTCGCTCAAGACGACGGCCTTGATGGTGGTCGAACCGGCGTCGATGCCGAGATAGCAGGGGCCGCTGTAGCTGTCCATATCGCCGTGAGGAACGGTATGCTGACGATGGCGTTCTTGGAATTCGTCGAGTTCAGCTTGGCTGTCAAAGAGGGGGGCGACCCGGTCTGACTTGGCCAGTGTCGATTCATCGACGTTCTTAAGCTGCCCCATGAGATTCATGAAGGAGACCGGCTTGGTATCCATACTCCCCAGGGCGGCACCGATGGCGACGTAGACTTGGGCGTTTTCCGGGGCAATGACCTTATCCGGCGTCAAGTGCAATGTCTTGGCGAATTGTTCGCGAAGCTGCGACAAGTAGGTCAAGGGACCACCGAGAAAGCAGACCGTGCCCTTGATGGGACGGCCGCAGGCAAGGCCGGTGATGGTCTGGAAAACGATGGACTGAAAGACCGAAGCCGCGACATTTTCCTTGCTGGCCCCTTCATTTAAGAGGGCCTGGATATCGGTCTTGGCAAAGACGCCGCAGCGGGCTGCAATGGGATAGATTGTATCGGACTTCTTGGCCAGTTCATTCAAGCCGCTGGCTTCAGTGTCGAGGAGGGTTGCCATCTGATCGATGAAGGCCCCCGTCCCGCCGGCGCAGTTGCCGTTCATACGGTGCTCATTGCCGCCGGTAAGGTAGGTGATTTTGGCATCTTCACCACCCAGTTCGATGATGACATCGGACTGAGGATAGTATGTTCGAACGGCTTTGGTGCCGGCAATGACTTCCTGCAGAAAAGGGATGTGCAGGTAGTCGGCCAGGGCAATGCCGCCGGACCCGGTGATAGCCATGGTGATCTGACGGTCGCCAAAGATTTCATAGGCGTTTTGGAGTAAATCCCAAACTTTTTGGCGTATATCCGTATAGTGGCGGACATAGCATGCGTGCAGGCATTGTTTGGCATGGTTGAGAACAGCGATTTTTACTGTCGTCGAACCGATGTCAATGCCGATGTGTAAGAGATTCTTCATGTTTTGTCACCCTATCGGTTTATAAACCGACTCTTTCTTTAAAAATTTTATTTATTATAAAGACTATATATAAAAAGTCTACTTTATATTGTACCATAATCCCTTTATTCTGTAAGGGGGGGAGACAAAGGATTTTACTTATTAATAAGAAATCGATATCATTTTGGAAACCATGAAATGCGCTGCGACAAATGAGCCTAAATATGCTAAAATGAAGTCACTATCAGAATATGATAAACTCAGGATATTATCAAGGAGTACAATATGAAAAAATTTATAACGGAACATCAGTCCCCTTACCTGGATCTGACGACGGAAGCCTCAGAAATCCTTTATCGCGGTCATTCCGACTTTCAGGACATCGTCGTCGCCGATTCGAAGGAATTTGGCCGCATGCTGGTCTTAGACGGCGTATTCCAGACGTCTGTTAAAGATGAATTCATGTATCATGAAAGTATCGTTCACATTCCCTTGTTTCTTCACCCAAATCCGAAACGGGTTCTCATCATTGGAGGAGGTGACGGCGGGTCAGCCCGGGAAGCCGTCCGCCACCCTGAAGTCGAATCGGTGGCTATGGTCGATATAGACGGCAAGGTCATCGAATTGTCTAAACAGTATTTCCCTGAAATTTCCAAGGCCATGGTGGAAGAAAATCCCAAACTGACCGTAACTGTCGGCGACGGCATTGCCTTTATGCGGCAAGCCGAAAATTACTATGACGTCATCATCGTCGACTGCTCTGATCCTGTCGGCCCCGGAGAAGGCCTTTTCACCTACGATTTTTATAAGGATACCTTTAAAGCTTTGAAGGACGACGGGATTTTTGTTCAGCAGACGGAATCGCCTTTCATGCACGGCAAATTGGTGAAAGATGTATTCGACTGCGTATCTGATATTTTCCCTGTCGCCCGTTTATATACGGCCTTCATTCCCCTCTATCCGTCGGGGATGCACTGCTTTACGCTGGGGTCTAAAAAATACGATCCCCTGCAGTGGACGCCGAATCGAAAGCGTACCTTCCCGACGCGCTATTACAATGAAGGGATTCAGCAGAGCGCCTTTGTCCTGCCGAATTTCGTAAAGGACCTTCTGTATGGAAAGGCTGACCGTTAATCGGCTTGGTTTACAGCTATGCATTTCAGGTCTGTATTCTTTTGTGATTAAATGTAAAAAATACTTGACTTTGTCTTTGACTCATGGTAAGATTATCTACGTTGACGACGCTGATTCAGCGCCGTTACGGCAGATAATCTTATATGGCGGGTATGGTGAAGTGGTTAACACGGCGGATTGTGGCTCCGTTATGCTAGGGTTCGAATCCCTATACTCGCCCCATAGGGGTATAGCCAAGTGGTAAGGCACCGGACTTTGACTCCGCTATGCGCTGGTTCGAATCCAGCTACCCCTGCCAGCCATGATTCATTAGCTCAGCTGGTAGAGCACCTGACTTTTAATCAGGGTGTCCCGAGTTCGAATCTCGGATGGATCACCAAAAAAGGCGTCGCACAGTGTGCGGCGCCTTTTGTTTGTTGTCAGCGTTTCTGAAGGCATTCAAGAGATGCAAAAAGCAGGACTGAGAAGCAGTCCTGCTTTTTTGTATTCTTAATTATAAGAAGAATACGAAGGTGTTGATGATGAATACCGGGATGAGGATGGCAATGGACCAGCCCATGTACCCGAAGAAGCTCGGCATTTTGATCTTATTTTCTTCGGCAATGGATTTAACCATGAAGTTCGGTGCATTGCCGATATAAGTATTGGCACCCATGAAAACGGCACCGGCTGAGATGGCTTCCAACATGATTTGAGAAACCGTACCGACGGAGGTCGTGATGCCTTCCGTGGCACCAAGCGCCCCGGCAGTCTGCAGGAATACCAAATACGTCGGCGTATTGTCCAAGAAGGACGACAAGGCGCCGGTAGCCCAGAACATCTGCCAAGGATTGTTCATTCCCAGTTCAGCCCCGTGGGCTTTGAGCAGAATTAAGGCAGGAATCATAGTGACAAAGATGCCGATAAAGAGTTTTGCGACTTCGATGATAGGAGCATACGTAAATTCGTTGAGGTCTCGCGTCGATTTTTTTGTCGTCTTAATCGAGAGGAATGCAGCGACTAAGATGATGATGATTTCAGCTAAGGTTGCATAGGGGAAGACGATTTCGTCGTAAATATGGATGCCGGCACCGTTGGCAAAGAACGGATGCATTTCCGACAGGAGGCCGTTGGCTAATACGCCGATGATGATCATAGCGATAAAAATCAGGTTATGAGCCCCTTCAAGACGGATCGGTTCTTTGCTGCCGGCAGCAATGGCGTCATGAGGCGAGCGGCCTTCTTTTATTTCCTTATTATAAAAATGCTTATCCATCATGGCAAAGATGGCAAACATGATGACCAGGTTCAGGAGCAGAATCGGCAGGAGATGGAAGGTCCACGTAAAGGGAACACCGCGCTGGAAGCCCATGAAGAGCGGGGGATCGCCGAGAGGGGTCAGGCAGCCGCCCATATTGGCGACCAGGAAGATAAAGAAGACCATGAGGTGGACTTTATTCTTGCGCCAGGCGTTAGCACGGATCATAGGACGGATGAGCAGCATGGCAGCACCGGTCGTGCCGATCCAGCTGGCGAGAGCCGTGCCGATGAATAAGAGAAGACAGTTGACCTTCGTCGTTCCGGCTAAAGTCCCACGGACGGCGATGCCGCCGGCAACGACGAACAGACCCAGGAGAAGAACGATGAAGGGTATGTAGTCGAGGAGGACCGATTCCAGAAGGCGGAACCATGACTCACCGATGCCATAAGCAACTGCAAAGGGAATAAGGAATAATAAAGACCAGGCAAAAGCTACGCCAAGCATGTGTTTTTCCCACCATTCCGGTCGGACGAGGGGAACGATGGCGATGGATAGGAGCATCCCGGCAAAAGGAATGATACTCCATACGGGTAAGGTCGCGCTTACGAGTTCGTGTGTCATAAAAACCACCTTTCTTAATCGTTACAAAAAAGTAAATTTATGTATGCTATAATTAACATTATATCATAAGAAAATGAAAGTTTATACTCTGTTTTTACATTTTACACTGTCATTTAGGCTGAATTCGAGCTGAGCTTTTAAAAATAAAGCGTTTTTTTCTAAATAATTTTTTTGCCAGGCAGGAATCGGCCGAGGGAGTGACGAATATATACTTAACGATAAGGCATTATAAGGAGGGATTCATATGAAGCAATATAATAACATCATCGTTCCGACCGACGGTTCGGTCAACTCGAAACGAGCTTTGGAACATGCCGTCGTCATTGCATCATCTTTGGGCGCTATGATTACGCTGGTCTATGTTGCCAACATCGTCTCGGTCATCTCGAATTTTGACCAGATTCCCAATGCCAGTGGCTACGTAACCGAACAGGTTGCCCTGGACATGGAAGAAGAAGGGAAGGGGATCCTTGATGAGTTTGCCAAGGCGATTCCTCAAAACATCGAAGTCAAGAGCGTCTTTGAAGTCGGCTCGCCGGGGCCTGCTGTCTTGTCGGTAGCGAAGAAGTACAATGCCGATTTGATTGTCATGGGCAGCCGCGGCTTGGGACCGCTGAAGGGCTTATTCATGGGTTCGGTCAGCAGTTATGTCGTCACGCATTCGGTCTGCCCCGTATTGATCGTAAAATAACGATGACGCAATGCCTTCATGGCCTTGTTCTGCCGCAGGCTGGTTAAAGGGTCTCACAGGGATTATCCCTGGAGACCCTTTTTTCGTGCCGTCATGGCTTTTTGCGGATTGGTTTGGTTATAACGGATGAGGGGAGGTATTCTTTTGGGAATATGTAAAAATTTGACGGATGCCATAGGGAAAAGAGTCATTTTATGATATACTGAATAGACAGGTGTGCTTTTTTAGGAATGCCTGAAATATCACATTACGAAGGGTCCCGGAGTGCCTCGTTCCGGGATGGCGCCTGGGAGGCAAGTATGAGACGGAATACCAATGAATGGCTGGACCACAAGGTCACGGACTGGGTTTCTAAAGGATGGATTACAGAAGAAGCCTGTGAAAAAATACGGAAATCTTACGGCAGGGATGAACAAAGAAATTCTCTTTTGACGACCCTGCCTTTATATGCGTTTTTATCGGCACTGGGATTTGCAGCCGTTGTCATGGCCGTCATTTGGGGCCTTTCCCAATTATGGTACTACGTGTCGGTCCCGGCCCGCATGACGTTGGCCGGTGTGCTGCTGCTCGTGACTCAGGCCGGTGTAGGCCTGGCCATGTTTCAGAAACGGCAGGGCTCGGCGGCAGCTGAAGGGATTGCACTCATCCATTGTTTGGGCATTTTTGTTGTATTAGCCATGGCTGAACAGACTTTTTATATCGGTTGGGATGCGGCGTCCTATGTCATTACTTGTGCCGTGCTTTGTCTGCCTGTCGTCTATTTTTTATGCTCTGTTGCGGCTCTCGTCGTTTACGACTTGTCCCTCCTCTATTGGACGGCTTCCGGCGGCCCGGTGAATACCTTTGGCGGAATGGGCCTCTTGTGGCTTCTTCTGCTTTTGGCAGTGCCTTTCTATAACACCTTGATCGGCCTTCGGGATGAACGGCGGCTGTCTGTTTTCTCATGGGTCATGACGATTACCGTCTTCATTGCTTTTGGACTGGCAGCACAGACGACGGAATACATTCCATTCCTCCTTTTGGGCAGCTTGGCCGTTACAATCATGCTGGTAGGTTATTCCATCGACATCCACCGGCCTTGGGGCGTGCCCTTCCGTTGGTTCGGGCGGTTTGCCGCTGTCGGTTCGCTCCTCATTTCCTGCCTGCCCTTTGCCTGGGATGGGATTGCTCAGGTCCGGAATTTTCATTGGACGACCGATTTGGTTACGGTCCTCCTCTTTGTATTCATGGCAGGCATGATGGCGAAAACCGTGAAGAAGCGGTTGTGGAGCCCGGCTTTGTATTTGGTGATTCCCGTCATCCTGGCTTTTGAGACGATTCTCGTTCGATCGGCCCTTTATTCGTCCATTCCCCTCATTCTTTCATCCTTGTACATCGTTGTCCTCGGTGTCTATGAAACGGCTCAGGGATTTAAGCCCGATCACCAGGCCCATCTTAAATTCGGCATCGTCATTTTTGTCAGCGTAGTCCTGGCCTTCGTTTTCGGGACGCATTTTTCGCCGCTGGCGCCGATTTTGGCCATTATCGTCTTGGCCTTAATCGTATTCCAGTTCAGGCGGATGCAGAAAGATAAAAAATCAGCGGCACAGAGAGCTTCACGAAGAGCAAGACTTCGCCATTCGGCGGCACGCGTCCGAAATGATGATGCGTCAGCTACAAAAGAACCGGCTCCAGAAGAAGAAATGCCGGTGTGGTATTCTCCGGAGGAAAACGAAACGGATGAAACGGTCGAAGAATGGATGAAGGATATCCGTATTCCGTCTCCGGCTGAACTCGGGCTGGGCGAATCTGGTATTGAGGCTTCGTCTGATACGACTTCGTCCAAGGCCGGTTCCGTACCGGCAAATACGACGGATTCCCCGATGGTATTCACCCTGTCCGTACCGACTGAAAGCACGGGGAATGACTTCGTGCCGCCTCGTCAGGTTATTCGTGAAACGACGGAAGCCGTGCCGCAGCAGATGGCCGTTTCCCAGGAAAAGACCAAAGAAAAATCTACGGCAGTTACGGAGTCGCCGTGGAGTCATATGAAACCGGAACCGAAACGCAAAAAACACTTTACCCAGTCGCCATGGTCCCATCAAGGAGGCAAGTCGGAATGAAATTTTCACCGCCTTTGCAGGGCATACATCTTTCTTTTTCGCCGGAAGGCCGTCATCGCTGGATTGTCTTCGGGTTAGTCGTATTGATTCAATTTGCCGCACTGGCTTATGTCGGCTGGCGCTGGCATAATATTTCTGTCGACGGGATTCCTTACCAGTGGCGTGCTGTGCCGCGGCTGGAAATCTCTACCTTTGGGACCGATTATGTTCGCGTTGTATTCCCGGAAGATACGACGCAGTGGCTCGATGAAACGCCGCCTGAAGTCGGTCAGCAAATTTACGTCGCCATCTCGCGCGATGCGTCGGGACTCATGAAAGTGGAAGGGGCGTCGGACTCTAAACCCGATTCCGGCAGCGATTACATGCGGGCTGAGGTCGTTTCTTATGCAGATGGCCGCGTTCAGTTTCAAGTTGGATTTGACCGCTACCGCCTGTCTCCGGAAATGGCCGACGGTATCTACAGCCTTCGCACCGATGACAGTATCATCGCCAGTATCCGCATCAAGCGGGGAGAAGGCGTCATCGAAGGGATTTTTGTCAACGGCGTTCCGTTAGAGCAGCTCAGTAACGCGGCTGCTATGGACAAAGCTCGGGCTGATAAGGCCGGACGTTCTCTGTTTGATAGGCCGCATCTTGTCGATTCCGGGATGGTACCGCCAAAAGAAGAGTGACAGAAAGCGAGGAGTTTATGAAAGGGTATTCAAAGATTGCCAAACTGGCTATGACCGTTATGCTGTTGGCTGCATTTTTCCTCTTATCAGGATTTCGGGCGCAGACCATCATTCATGACGATGGCAGTGAAACGCAGGATGTTTTGAAAGTGTCGGCTACGGCAGAAGGGCAGCAGAGCTTGAAGGCCGATGCCGATGAGTTCCAAAAGCGCAATTATACCATCATGGATTATAGTAATGATAACGGTGAAGGCTTTCGGGCCATGAAGACCATTACCAATGACGGCGCCAACCGCAGCTCCGTCGACCATATCGTCCATAAGACCCATGACGGCCTGTTTGCTTCGACGTATTATATCAATTATAATTTCGATGCCAACAGCATTCAAAACCTTCGTCTGGGCGCGGCCATGCCGGAAAACGGTGTCGACTTGGAATATATGGTTTCCTTCCCGTCGGGGACGCAGGTTACCAGCAACAGCACCAAAGCCGATGATCAGGCCAGTACCTATTTGTGGCAGCTGTCGGATTCCCAGCCGTCTACGATAAGCCTGCAGGCGACGGTTTGGCATAAACTCTTCATTTATATGGCCTTGTTCTTAATCGGACTGATTTTAATCATCGTCCTTATTATGGAACATCGCCGCAAAAGCGTCATCAGCTGGAAGCGGGCAGCCCAGATGCGCCGGTTTGAAATGATGCTCCTCTGTGTTCCCATCGTCATTTTGGGGTACATGGGTTATGAATACTACGTCGGCACTCATGTTACGACAGCATCGCTTGATAAAGTGGCCGAACAGCAGCAGGAAGAACTGTTGGAAAATCGTGAAGAAGATCGAAAGATGCAGGAAGCGGACGCTCGGAAACAGCGCAGTGGTGAATTGGCAGCGGCCCGTATTCGCAGCAAGGCCAATGAAATTTCAAATGAACTGCGCAGTTTGAAACAGCAGTACCGCAATGGGGCTGTCAGCGGCAGTTCGGCTCGTTCGCAGGCTCAGAGCTTAGCTCAGCAGGCGCGGGATATGCTCAGCGGAAATAACGATTTGTCCCAGGCTGAACGGGACGTACTGGAACAGCTTATCAACAGTGTCGTATCGGACGCTGAATCAATCGGTGATTCAGCACCAGTACCGAGCCGGAGTACGACGCGGGAGCGGCAGCGCAGTGATGCCTCTGAATCGGAACAGAAGAGCCGCAGCGAATCTCAGAGCGATGAAAAAGAATCGGATAGTGACACTCGCTCCGATACCTCGAAGAGCCGTCAGTCCGGCGAACGTGAATCGACTTCTGACAGCGATTCTGCCCAAACCTCGGACAGAACTAATAAAGAATAGATATCTTTTGGTAAGTTTTTTCATTTAAAGTATTTCCTATTTATCGAAAAGATGGTATGATAGGAACGTGATAATTGACATTACAGCATAGATGTGCTGCTACTATTTAAGGAGGTTATACATATATGCATTGTGTAGAAGAAATTAAAAACGGTATCTATTGGGTGGGATGCAACGATTTCCGTACGGAATTGTTTGAACGGATTTTTCCCCTTCCTCAGGGTGTTACGTATAATACCTATTTCATCGATGATGAAAAGACGTGCCTCATCGATGCTATGGATAAATCGTGCCGTGACGAATTTCTTGAAGACGTAGAATACTTGCTCAAAGGCCGCAAACTGGACTACTTTGTTCTCCAGCACATGGAACCGGACCACGCCAGCTCGGCTTTGGCTCTCTTGGAAAAATACCCGGAAGCCAAGATCGTCGGCCAGCCGTCTACATTTAAGCTTTTTGAACAGTTCTTCCGCCATCCTATGCCGGATCGCTACATGACCGTTAACGAAGGCGATCAGCTGAAATTGGGCAAGCACACCCTGCAGTTCATCAAAGCCCCCATGGTTCACTGGCCGGAAGTCATCATGACGTATGATGTAACGGATCACGTCCTGTTCAGCGCCGATGCCTTCGGCCACTTCGGTACCGTCGGCAACGTCTTCGCTGACCAGGCTGATTTTGAAGAAAATTACCTCGATGAAGCTCGCCGCTACTATGTCAATATCGTCGGAAAATATGGCCCGCAGGTCATGAACGTCCTTAAAAAAGCGTCCAAGCTGCCCATCGATATCATTTGCCCGCTCCACGGTTTCGTCTTCCGTACGCCGGAAACGGTTAAGTATATCGTCGACAAACACCTGCATTGGGCACAGTACGTACCGGAAAAGAAAGGTGTCGTCATCGCATTTTCTTCTATTTACGGCAATACGGAACGAGCTGCCTGCGTCCTGGCTAATAAATTGAGCCGCCGCGGCGTCCGCGATATTCGCATGTACGACGTTGCCAAAGTCCATCCTTCTTTCGTTACCGCTAAGGCTTGGGAATACAGCCACTTGATCCTGGCTGCCCCGACGTATAACTTGAACCTCTTCCTGCCCATGGAAAACTTCCTCCACGACTTGAAGACTCTCATGTTCCAGAAACGCACTATCGGAATCGTTGCCTGCCACAGCTGGGCATCGGCTGCGTATAAGACTATGGCCGATTACGTAGAAAACGAATTTAAGTGCTGCGAACTCCTCGAACCGACGATGGATCTGAAGTCGTCTATGCGTGACGATCAGGAATGCCTGATGGATGAATTAGCCGATAAAATGGCAGAAAGCATCGAACAGTATCCCGATCCGAAAACCTTGATCTAAGGATTAATCAATGAACTGTCCATCATGAAAAAGGGCTTCTGAGTCGATTTTTGACTCAAGAAACTGTCTGTTTCATGGTGGGCAGTTTTTTCTTTCACTAATGCGAACATTTTTTCGATAAATGGCGTCATTTGTCTTTTAGGATGCCCCGTCGATGTGGTATAATATATAAAATACGATAGGAGGTGGTACGATGATCATTCGTGACGACAGTGCCAAAAGCGGTGACAAGCACGAACAGGACAAAGCCCGCAGCAACGGCGAAGAGCTGCACATCGACTTGGGCCGTGATTTGACGGAAGACGAACAGAAGATATTTGAAAAACTGCGTGAAGGTTTGAATTTATAATGGACAAGGGGACTGCTTGAGAAAGCCCATGCTTTCGTCGGGCAGTCTCTTTTAAACCCATAGAGGGCTGCAGCTGCACGAGGAGGCGAGAGGATTGTGGATTGGGAACGAATCGAAGAAAAATTGCATATTTTAAGCGATGCTGCGAAATATGACGTGTCCTGCTCATCGAGCGGCAGCCACAGAGCGAATAAGGCCGGCGGTATCGGGAATGCAGCGGCCTGCGGCATTTGTCACACCTGGTCGTCAGATGGGCGGTGTGTATCCCTCTTAAAGATCCTCATGACTAATCACTGCATCTACAACTGTGCCTACTGTGTCAATGCTGCGAGCCGCGACGCGAAAAGGGCTATTTTGACGCCGGAAGAAATCGCCGATGTGACCATCGCCTTTTACCGGCGCAACTATATTGAAGGGCTGTTCCTCAGTTCCGGCGTCTATCAATCGCCCGATTATACGACGGAGCTGTTGATCCGGACGGCGCGAATCCTGAGGGAAGAAAAGAAATTTAATGGCTACATCCATATGAAGGGAATTCCCGGTACGAGTGAGGCTTTGATTCGAGAACTAGGCCGTTACGTCGATCGCTTGAGTGTCAATATCGAACTGCCGTCCTCGTCGAGCTTAAAACTCTTGGCACCGCAGAAGACCAAAGAGAATATCCTCGTTCCCATGGGCCATATCCGTGAAGGCATTGATCAGTGGCGTGATGAAAAAAAACGGTACAAGAAGGTGCCGTCCTTTGTGCCGGCCGGTCAGACGACACAGCTCATCGTCGGGGCGACGCCGGACAGCGACCGGACAATCCTGCGCCTCAGCCAGGCCTTGTATGACAAGGTCGATATGAAGCGCGTCTATTATTCGGCCTATGTGCCGGCCGTGACGGGTTCCAATCTGCCGGCTATTGCAGAGCCGCCCCTTCTTCGGGAACACCGACTGTATCAGGCCGACTGGCTGATGCGGTTTTACCAGTTTAACGTCGAAGAAATTTTGACCGATGAGGTTCCAAACTTCGATTTGGATCTCGATCCGAAAGCTTGTTGGGCTCTGCGCCATCCGGAAGTTTTCCCCCTTGAAGTCAATCGGGCTTCGTACCATGATTTGCTTCGCGTGCCCGGCATCGGCGTCGTGTCAGCCCGCCGTATCTGCGCTGCCCGCCGTCAGGCCTTCCTGTCTTATGACAGTCTGAAGCGCTTAGGTGTCGTGTTAAAAAGGGCCCGCTATTTTATTACCTGCAAGGGGAGATACTACGGTCTTTCGACGGATCCGGCCTATGTCCGAAGGATGCTCTTATCGGGACAGAAGCAGCCGTCTGCTTACGAGCCCATGAGTTTATTTTAGAGGCAATGCTATGATATATACTTACGATGGAAGTTTTTTCGGGTACCTGTCGGCCGTCTTTGACGGCTGGCATGACGGTGTGCATCAAATCGAGGATATCTGTTTGGAAGCCGAGGAGGCCTCACTTTTTTCCGAGTCACGCTTTGTTACGACTGACGACGGCAAGGCCCGGCGCATCCTGGACGGCCTTTTGCGGCAATGCGGACCCAAGGCCTGTCATTATTTCTACTATGCCTTTTTGTCGGAACCGAAAAAAGGTGGGATGATCTTACTGGGCTATTTGCGGAAGGCTTTTTATTATAAAGGGACATTTCTCAATCACCGCAGCGAGGCCGATATTTGGACGGTCTGCCAATGGGCACGGAAGACGGGTAACGAGCGCCATAAACTCTTGGGACTGGCCCGCTTTCAGGAATTGTCCGACGGCATGCTTTACTGCCGGCTGAAGCCGACGTGCTGCGTCATTCCGGTCATGGCACCGCACTTTATCCGCCGCCTTCCGGGCGAACGCTGGGTTCTCCACGATACGGGCCGGGGGTTTGGTGTCTATTACGACCGGGAAAAGCCCGTCATGGTGACGATTCCTGACGTACAGGCGGACCCGGAATTGTCAGATGATGAGCTGGCCATTGAACGGGCTTGGCAGAATTATTACCGCACGATTGCCATTCCTTCGCGGAAAAATGAGGCCCTGCGCCGCAATTTCATGCCTAAAAAATATTGGCCGACCCTCATTGAAATGAAATGAAAAAAAGTGTTTCTTTTTCCCGGCACTTGATATATAATAGTAACATTGGATTGGTGATAGGAAAGGTGGAATACATTGAAACCTGTCTTAGTAAGTGTACAGAGTATCCAACGCGACCCGGAAGGGCAAGAGCTGAAAATAGAGCTCGTTTCTGAAGGTAAGTATTATATCAAAGACGGTACCCAGTATATCGTCTACGAAGAAAGCGAACTGACAGAAATGAAAGGCGTTACGACGGTCATCAAGGTCTTACCCGGAGGGTCCGTCTTATTGTTGCGTCTGGGGAAACTTCGCCAGCGGCAGGAATTTCATAAGGGAAAGGTAACCTACTCCCAGTATGAAACACCGGTTGGCACGTTTGACGTGAAGATGAAAACCTATGAATGCCGTACCGATCTCCAGGATGGTATCGGCACGATCTATCTGGGCTATGACGTCCATATTGAAGATATCAGTTCCATGTATACTCAATTAACCATAACTGTGCAGGAGGATAAAGCGTAATGGAAATGAAGGATTTATTGAAGCAGGGAATTACGGAAGCCTTGAATAAGGCCATGGATAAAGGGACGCTTCCGGCCGGTGATTATCCGAGTGTTGCCTTGGAAGTGCCGCCGCAGAAAGAGTTCGGTGACTTTGCCAGCAATATCGCCATGCAGTCGGCCCGCGTCGCCCATAAAGCTCCGAAACTCATTGCCCAGGCCATTGTCGATGAAATGGATTATCCTTGGCTGGAACGAGCTGAAATCGCCGGAGCCGGCTTCATAAATTTCTTTTTAAAGAACGACGTCATTTACGATACGCTGAAACAAATCCTGGCCGCCGGCGATGCTTACGGCAAGGCCCCTTTGCGCGAGGATGATTCGGTCCAAGTCGAATATGTCAGCGCCAATCCGACGGGACCGCTCCACGTCGGCCATGGCCGCGGTGCCGCCTATGGCAGTACCTTGGTCAATCTCCTGCGGGCAGCCGGTTATAACGTCCAGTCTGAATACTATATCAATGATGCCGGCAACCAGATGAATAATTTGGCGGCGTCGGTCAATGCTCGGTACCTGGAACTCTTGGGCCGGCCGGCTGAAATTCCGGAAAATGGTTATCACGGCCACGACATCATTGAAACGGCTCAGGCCATTATTGATCAGGACGGCGATAAATACCTCGACATGCCGGAAGAAGAACGGCTTGACTTGTTTAAAGACCGGGCCTATGTCGAAAAACTGAAGGCCCTTAAGCGGGATTTGGAACACTTCAACGTTTCTTATGACAATTGGTTCAGCGAACGGACGCTCCATCCGGACGCCATCAAGGCAGCCTGCGATGTTCTGCAGGGGCGGGGGAAAATCTATGAAAAAGACGGTGCCTTGTGGCTGAAGTCGACAGATTACGGCGATGATAAGGACCGCGTCGTCATCCGTGATAACGGTGTTCCGACCTATTTGGCTGCCGATATTGCCTATCATAAGAATAAGTACGATCGGGGTTTTAAGACCATGATCAATATTTGGGGTGCCGACCATCACGGTTACGTCGCCCGCGTCAAGGCTGCCATGGCAGCCCTTGGTTATGATACAGCTCAATTGGAAGTCCTTTTACTGCAGATGGTAAGCCTTTTCCGAGACGGACAGCAAGTTAAGATGAGCAAGCGTACCGGTCAGGCCATTACCTTAAATGAACTCATCGAAGAAGTCGGCACCGATGCAGCCCGCTACTTCTTCATCATGCGGTCTCTCGATACGCAGCTCGATTTCGATTTGGATTTGGCTAAATCACACAGCAATGAAAATCCCGTTTACTATATCCAGTATGCTCACGCTCGGATTTACAGTATCTATCGTCAGGCTAAAGAAGCCGGTGCCGACATAGACAGCGACTGGTCCGACGTCAAATGGGATACCTTGACCAATGACTATGAATTGGAATTGATCAAGAAAATGGCTGCGTTCCCGGAAGAAATCCAGAATGCGGCTCGTGAACGGGCACCGCACCGCATCGCTCATTTCGTTCACGAACTGGCCAGCTTGTTCCATGCTTTCTATAATCATTGCCGTATTATTCAAGAAGACAAGGATTTGGAAAAAGCACGGCTGGCCTTGGTTACGGCTGTACGCATTACCATTGCCAACAGCCTGGCTATTTTAGGGGTTTCTGCTCCTGAAAAAATGTAATATAATAAAATGATAAGTTATGATATGGATTTTGATTCGCAGTGGGCAGAAGCTCGACAGGGAGGAAATATGGCTAAATATATCTTTGTAACAGGCGGCGTCGTTTCTTCGTTAGGGAAAGGCATTACAGCGGCTTCCTTAGGCCGGTTGCTGAAGAACCGCGGCTACAAGGTTACAATCCAGAAGTTTGACCCTTATATCAATATTGACCCGGGCACGATGAGCCCTTATCAGCACGGTGAAGTTTTCGTCACCGACGACGGCACCGAAACGGACCTCGACCTCGGCCACTATGAACGCTTCATTGATATCAACCTCGGCAAGAACTCCAACGTCACGACCGGTAAAATCTATTGGTCCGTTCTTCAGAAAGAACGGCGCGGTGATTATCTGGGCCATACGGTACAGGTTATTCCGCACATTACGAATGAAATCAAGAACCGCGTCTATCGCGTCGGCGACGACGACAATGCCGATATCGTCATTACGGAAATCGGCGGTACCGTCGGTGATATTGAAAGCCTGCCTTTCTTGGAAGCCATTCGTCAGATCAAGAAGGAAGTTGGCCGCAACGACGTCTTGTACATCCACGTCACCCTCGTTCCCTATATCGGTGCTGCCGGTGAATTGAAGACCAAACCGACCCAGCACAGTGTAAAAGAACTGCGCAGCATCGGTATCCAGCCGGATATCATCGTCTGCCGCACGGAACGGGCCTTATCGGATGAAATGAAAGATAAATTGGCCCTGTTCTGCGACATCGATAAAGATGCCGTCATCGAAAACAAGACCTTGAACAGCATCTATGAAGTTCCGCTCCTCTTGTCGGAAGAAGGGATGGACCGCATCGTTTTGGAAAAACTCGACCTGCCCAACCGTCCCTGCGACATGGAAGACTGGAAGAAGATGGTCGAATCGATCTACAATACCGAAAAGACGTTGGAAATTGCCTTAGTCGGTAAATACGTCGCCCTTCACGATGCCTACCTCAGCGTTGCCGAAGCCTTGAATCACGCCGGCATCGCCAATAAAGCCAAGGTCAATATCCACTGGATCGATTCGGAAACCTTGGAAGACCCGAAACTTACGATGGAAGAAGTCTTTAAAGGGATAGACGGCATCGTCGTTCCCGGCGGCTTCGGCAACCGCGGCATCGAAGGTAAAATCCGCGCAGTCCAGTATGCCCGTGAAAATAAGGTTCCTTATCTCGGCTTATGCTTGGGGATGCAGTGTGCTGTTATGGAATTTGCCCGCAACGTCGTCGGCCTCAAAGGGGCTACGTCGTCGGAATTCTGTGAAGACGCTGAATTCCCGGTCATCGACCTCATGCCGGACCAGGTTGATATTTCGGAAAAAGGCGGTACCATGCGTCTCGGTCTCTATCCCTGCAAACTGGTGGATGGTACGAAGGCCCAGGAAGTATACGATGCCAACCTCATTTATGAACGCCATCGTCACCGCTGGGAATTCAACAATAAGTACCGTACGGAAATGGTCAATGCCGGCCTGATCTTGTCCGGTACGTCCCCTGACGACCGTTTGGTCGAAATCATCGAAATCAAGGATCATCCCTGGTTCGTCGGCTGCCAGTTCCATCCGGAATTTAAATCCCGTCCGACCAAGGCTCATCCCTTGTTCAACGGCCTGATCAAAGCGGCCCTCGGTTTGAAAAAATAATAAAGCAAGTGCCTGTCATTGTAAAAAGGACGTCTCTTTTGGGGACGTCCTTTTTACGTGTTGTATATTTTCATGAATCTTGCAAATATCGTATAAATTCTGCGCGGCCATTCTAATTTCGGGATACAAGGTATAAAGATACAACCGCTATGGGGTATCATGTCATATATGAATATAATATACATAATATATGTGCCTCGCGGAACATATATCAAAACGTTATTTTCTTTAAAAATGTGATAAATTACGACCTTTGAAAAAGGGTTTGTAAACTATTTATTTGTTATTCCACATCCTTGAAAATCCCATAAAATGGCCATTTATACTATACAAAATAGGTGTTGTATGAAGAAATGTAAACCAAAATATCTTTTTAAATTCGGACGACTTTGGACTTCTTTTTCTTTCGCATTGCATATCATAAAAATAAGTTAAATGTGAAACTTTGCTCCGATTTTCACATTGAATAATACGCTACATAATGATATAATGTAAGCGATTGGAAGCATGATTCATGTTTTTATTATTTTTCATTATATAATAATGAGGTGATTTTTGATGTTGAATACCTTTAAACGAGGTGGGGTCCATCCTGACGATGGCAAGATCTATGCAAAAGATAAAGCCATAGAAACCCCGGCAGTACCGGCTCAAGTCGTCATTCCCATGAGCCAGCACTTTGGTGCCCCCTGTACACCGACCGTCAAAGTTGGCGATATGGTTAAAAAGGGACAGCTTATCGGGACCAGTGACGCATTCTTGCATGCCGACATTCATGCATCTACGTCCGGCAAAGTCATCAAAGTTGCGCCGATGCCGCACAACATGATGGTTCAGTGCATGGCTGTCGTCATTGAAGCGGATGGTAAGGATGAATGGGTTGAAGGACTTCCCGAAGCTCACGACTGGAAACAGCTCGACAGCAAAGAAATCCTGGAACTCATCAAAAAAGCTGGCGTCGTCGGCTGTGGCGGTGCTACCTTCCCGGCTCACGTCAAACTGGCTCCGAACAAACCGGTTGATACTTTCATCGTCAATGGCGCCGAATGCGAACCGTACCTGACCTGTGACTACCGTGCGATGGTAGAAAAGGAAACGACGGACAAACTCGTAACCGGTGTCCAGATCTGCATGAAAGTGCTCGGAATTAAAACGGCTTTCATCGGAATCGAAGACAACAAACCGGAAGCCATCCAGAACCTGACCGAAGCTTTCAAAGATATTCCCGAAGTTACGGTTGTTGCCTGCAAGACCAAGTATCCTCAGGGTGCTGAAAAAATGATGATCGAAGCCTGCACGGGCCGTCAGGTAGAACCGGGCGGACTCCCGATGAACGTCGGCTGCGTCGTCAGCAACGTCGGCACCGTCATCGCTATCACCGATGCTGTCTGTCAGGGTATTCCCTTCATCGAACGCCTTACGACCGTTACGGGTGACTGCATCAAAGAACCGAAAAACCTCCGTCTTCGCATTGGTACTACCTTCCAGGAAGTTATCGACTACTGCGGCGGCTTTACCGAAAAACCGGATCGCCTGATTGCCGGCGGCCCGATGATGGGGCTCGCTCAGTATCAGCTCGATGTACCGATTACTAAAGGTGCGTCCGGTATCCTGGCACTCTCTCCGGAAAAATGCCAGGCCGGCGAAGAATCTCCGTGTATCCGCTGCGGCCGCTGCGTAGAAGCATGTCCGATGGGCCTCGTTCCGAGTCAGCTCAGCATCTTCTCGTCCTGCCAGGCTTGGGATAAATGCATGGAATACGGCGTCATGAACTGTGTTGAATGCGGCAGCTGCGTTTATACCTGCCCGGCAAAACGCAATATTGTCCAGTATATCCGCAATGCAAAAGGTCAGTGCAAAGCAATGCAGCGCGAAGCGCAGGCGAAAGCAGAAGCACAGAAAGCCAATAACTAATTGGAAGAAGGGATATCATGAGTCCAGAAGCTAAAGGACAAACAAATGGAAAGGATGCTAAAGACATGCAGGAAATCAAACTTACCGTAGCATCTTCACCGCATGTTCGCTGTAACGAAACGATTCCTAAAATCATGTGGAATGTTGTTGCCGCTCTCGTACCGGCTGCTGCGTTCGGCGTTTACTATTTCGGTGTCAATGCTCTCGTCAATATCATCGTCGCAATTGTCTCGGCTGTTATCTTTGAATTCTTATGGGAAAAGGCGATGCACAAACGCATCACCATTACCGACGGTTCCGCTGTCATCACCGGCCTTCTGTTGGCTATGACCTGTCCTCCGAGCCTTCCTTGGTGGATGAGTATCGTCGGTTCCTTCCTGGCTATCGTCGTCTGTAAACAAGCTATGGGCGGCCTCGGCTACAATATTTTCAACCCGGCTCATGTCGGTCGTGCAGGCCTGATGGTTTCCTGGCCGGTGGCTATGACCACCTGGACACAGGTCAACGGTACGGTCATCGACGGCGTTGCCGGTGCAACTCCTTTGAACGTTTTCAAACACGGCGGTTCCGATGCCCTGTTCCAGCTTTTCGGTACGAATGACTGGAGCAGCATTTACCAGAGCCTGTTCTTCGGTTTCCGTAACGGTTCCCTCGGTGAAACCTCTACGGTTCTCCTCATCCTCGGCGGCTTATGGCTGATTTACAAAGGCTATGTTAACTGGCAGGTTCCGGTCGTCATGATCGCCACTGTCGGTATCCTCACCGGTGCTGTATACGGCAGTGCCAACGTTGCCCTCTTCCAGATGATGGCAGGCGGCCTTATCATTGGTGCTTTCTTCATGGCAACCGATATGGTCACGGCTCCGATTACCGTTAAAGGTCAGGTCATCTTCGCATTAGGCTGCGGCCTCATTACGGTTTTGATCCGTGTACTCGGCGGTTATCCTGAAGGGGTTTGCTACTCCATCTTGCTCATGAATACCTTGACTCCGCTCATCGACCGCTTGGTTAAACCGACTGTCTTTGGTGCGGTAAAGACAAAGGGGGCTAAATAAAATGGCAGACAAAAACGAAAGCGGGATCTTTAAGGTCGCAATGAACCTTATCCTTACCTGCCTTGTTTCCGGTTGCATTATCGGTGTCGTTTTCTTCATCACCGGCCCGATTGCTACGGCAAAAGCAGAACAGATGAAACAGGATTCGATGAAGACCCTCGTTCCCGATGCTGACAAATTCGTTCCTGTACAGGGCGAAGAAGATACGTTTATTGCTGAAAAAGGCGGCCAGAAAGTCGCTTACATCATTCCGACGGCTCCGAAAGGATACGGCGGTCCGATTAAGCTTTTGACGGCTGTATCCATGGACGGTACGGTTATGGACTACACGGTCCTCGAAGCCAATGAAACGCCGGGTCTTGGCGACAAAGGCGCAAAATCTCCGTTCAAAGATCAGTTTAAAGGTAAGAAAATTGCCGGTCTTGAAGTCACAAAGGACAGAAGCGCAAAAGATAAGATCCAGGCTTTGACTGGTGCAACGATTTCTTCCCGTGCCTTCACCTTGGGCGTTAAAGAGGCTGTTGAAAAAGCAGCACAGATGGGGGGTAAATAATAATGAATCTTTGGAAAATCTTTACTAGAGGCATTATTGAAGAAAACCCGTACTTCGTCTTGGCCTTGAGCCTGTGCCCGGGCCTTGCTGTAACGACGAGCATCGTCAACGGTTTGACCATGGGCTTTACGGTATGGTTCGTTATCACCGCCAACAACGTCGTCGTTTCGATCATTCACAAATTGATCAACAAAAAAGTACGTATTCCGGTTTATATTACGTGTATCGCTACGATCGTAACCTGTGTACAGCTGTTCTTACAGGCTTATGCTCCTGATCTGTACAAAGCCCTCGGCGTATACCTCGACTTGGTCGTCGTATTTGCTATCATCTTGGCTCGTGCTGAATCGGTCGCATCGAAAAACGGCGTCGTCGTTTCCTTCCTCGATGGCATGGGCATGGGCATGGGCTTCACCATTGCTATGTTCATCATTTCCTGCATCCGTGAAGTCATCGGCAACGGCACCTTCTTTGGTCTCGAAGTATTCGGTCCGTCTTACCAGCCGGCTCTGATCATGGCACTGCCGCCTGGAGCCTTCATGCTGATCGGTTTCATCATGGCTGGCTTCAAGATTTGGAATGAACGTGTTGAAAGACAGAGACAACTGAAAGGGAGTGAAGGATAATGGAATACTTTACGCTGTTTATCGGGGCTGTCTTGATTAACAACTTCGTATTGACCAAGTTCCTCGGCTTGTGTATCTTCTTCGGCGTTTCGAAAAACTTGAACGCTTCGGTCGGGATGGGTTTCGCTGTTACGGCCGTTATCACCTTGAGTACCATCTTAGCTTGGAGTCTGTACAACTGGGTCCTCGTTCCGCTTAACCTGACCTTCTTACGGACGATTTCCTTCGTTATCTTGATTGCAAGCTTCGTACAGCTGTTGGAAATCATCATCAAGAAACAGTCTCCGACACTGTATAACATGTGGGGGATTTACCTCATGCTGATTGCGACGAACTGTATCGTTCTGTCCGTCCCGGTCATCAGTGTTACCAGTGGCTATAATTTCCTCGAAAACATCATCTTCGCTGTCGGTGCCGGCATTGGTTTCGCCATTGCCCTTATCTTGATGGCAAGCTGCCGTGAAAAAATGGATTTTGCCGATATCCCTCATGCTATGAAGGGGACACCGATCGCCTTTGTCCTTGCAGGCATGATGTCGTTGGCTTTCCTTGGCTTCTCCGGCATGATTTAAGGCAAAAGGAGTTGAAAACTGATTATGGATTACTCATTTATTGCAATCATGGCCGTCGTCGTCATGGTTTGTATCGGCCTTGTATTCGGTTTTATCCTTGCAAGTGCGGATAAGAAATTCGCTATGGAAGAAAATCCCCTTATCGGCGAAGTAAAAGAAGCACTGCCTCAAGGTCAGTGCGGTGCTTGTGGCTTTGCCGGCTGTGCAAAATATGCAGAAGCTGTCGTCCTTGATCCTGATGTTGCGCCGAACCTCTGCGTTCCCGGTAAGGCAGAAGTTGCTGAAATCGTCGCTAAATTGACCGGTAAAATTGCGGAAGCTACGGAACCGAAATTTGCCCACGTCAAATGCCGCGGCGGCAATGGCATCGCAAAACTGGCTTATGAATACAAAGGTGTTCATGACTGTGCTGCTGCTAAAATCGTTCAGCAGGGTCCGAAGTTCTGTAAATTCGGCTGTTTAGGTTTTGGTAACTGCACCCGTTCCTGCCCCTTCGGTGCTATGCACATGGGGGAAGACGGACTGCCGGTTATCGACAAACGTCTCTGCACGGGCTGCGGCAAATGCGCTTCCATTTGCCCGAACCACGTCATCGAATTGCTGCCGATCAGTGCCAAAGTTGCTATTAGCTGCAGCTCCAAAGATTTTGGCGCTGCTGCCATGAAGAACTGCAAAGCGATGTGTATCGGCTGCGGTTCCTGCATGCGTAACTGCTCCCATCAGGAAGAAGGCGCTATCAAGATCGTCGACCATTTGGCCGTCGTCAATCAGGCTGTCTGCCACAACTGCGACAACGCTACGTGCATGACCAAGTGTCCGACAGGCGCTATCAATGAAATGATCAAAGGTTCTTTCAAGAAAGAAGAAAAAGTAGGTTAATAGATGGGTAAGAAACGGTATGTATGGGTTCTTCTCACCATGGCGTTCCTCATCGTATTAAGCAGCTCCGGATGCACCTTGCATCCGGAGTCTTCTTTTGATAGGAGCGGCGTCGCCATGGATACGTCGGTCTCTCTCCGGGCGACCGGGGAGGAGGCGAAAGAAGCCGTTGATGAAGGCTTCGAGCGGCTGGCTGTCTTAGATAAATTGGCCGGTCAAAATGAAGACAGTGACGTCAGCCGCATCAATGCTGCTGCCGGTAAGGACTATGTAAAGGTAGATCCGGCTATTTATGAAATGATTGAATACGCCAAGGACTATTCGGCCAAGAGTCAGGGAGAATGGGATATTACCATTGGGGTCATGACCAACTTGTGGCATATCGGCAATGCCGACCAGCATGTGCCGTCGCCGGAAGAGGTCTCCCAGGCATTGATGAAGGTAAATTATAAAGATATCCTCCTGCGGCCGGAAGACCACAGCGTCATGCTGGCAAAACCGGGGATGGCCATCGATTTAGGCGGTGTCGCTAAGGGCTATGCCGTCGATGAAATCCGCAAGATTTACGAAAAGCACCACATTGAAAGCGGCCTCATCAATCTCGGGGCCAGCTCGATGTATGCTGTCGGCAAGACGACCAAGGGAAAGCCGTGGAACATCGGTATCAAGCATCCCCGGTCGGATAATAACCAGGACTTTTTGGGGATCGTCGCCATTGAAAACCAGGCCTTGTCCACGTCCGGTGATTATGAACGCTACTTCATCCAAGACGGTGTCCGCTACCATCACATCTTTGACCCTCGTACGGGTTATCCGGCTCAGTCCGGTGTCATGAGCGACTCTATCATTATCGATGGGTCCGTGCCCCATGCCGGCATGCTCAGTGATATGCTGACGACCATCGTCTTCGTTTTGGGGCCCCAGAAAGGCCTTGACTTGGTCCACAGTATGGAAGGTGTGGACTGTGAAATTACCGGAACGGATAATGCCATTTATATGACACCCGGATTCCGAGATCATTTCTCTGATCTAAATGCTGATTTTCATATTTCAGAATAAAAAGACTTCCATAGAAGTAAAAAGTATAGTGAATAAATAATTAATAACTTTAAGTCTATTTACTTTTTGCGATCTTTGTAAGATAATATAGGTATAATAGATTTTAAAGCTATGGAGGGTAGTATTGGCAGATGGATCATATTGATGACAAGATTTTAATGATTTTGAAACGAAATGGAAAAGCATCGGCAACAGAAATAAGTAAAGTTGTCGGCTTGTCCATTCCCGCCGTTGCCGAACGAATTCGTAAGATGGAACACAACGGCATCATTGAAGGCTACGGTGCGAAGATAAACCGCCGCAAGACGGGATACAACGTGACCGCCTTCATTATGGTCAACCTGGAACGGTCGGGCGATGACGAAGATTTCCGTGCGAAAATCGTTCAGTATTCTGAAGTGTTGGAATGCCATCACGTCGTCGGCGCCTTCGATTACTTGTTAAAAGTGCTCGTAAAGACACCGGATGATTTGGAACATTTCCTCATGCAGGTACTGAATGAAATTCCGACGGTCGCTTCTTCGCAGACGTTCATGTGTTTATCCACACTGAAAGAAGAATGGAACGTTTAACCAAAAAAGATGCTGTCGCACTTGCGGCAGCATCTTTTTGTCTATATATAGCGTTATCGGTCAGGCCGTTATCCTTCCGTCGGGACTGATGACTTTGACCTGAAGGTCAAGGGATTTACCGCTCTGGTCCAGCGCTTTTTTTACGGCCATTTCCAGGCCGCGGCAGCAGGGGACTTCCATGCGGACGACAGTGACGTCTTGAATGGCGTTCTGGCGAATGATTTCCGTCAGTTTTTCGGAATAGTCGATGTCATCGAGCTTGGGACAGCCGATGAGGGTGATATGGCCCTTGATAAAATCGTCGTGGAAACGGGCATAAGCATAGGCTGTGCAGTCGGCAGCAATCAAGAGACGGGCGCCGTTAAAGTAAGGGGCATGAGGCGGGACGAGTTTGAGCTGGACCGGCCATTGACGGAGTTGTGAAGCCTCTCCTTGACGGGATTCTTTTGCAGCTTCCGGGGTTACGGCATGGGCTTCGCTTCCGGGGCAGCGCCCTTTATAGACACGGCCCTGGGCGGCCATGTTCTTTTTGACGGCTTCTTCGTCGTAGTCAGCGGCTTCGCGTTCGACGAAGGTGATGGCCCCGGTCGGGCAGTTGGGAAGGCAGTCACCTAAGCCGTCGCAGTAATCGTCGCGTATGAGCTGAGCCTTGCCGCCTACCATGGCGATGGCTCCTTCGTGACAAGCGTCGACACAGGCACGGCAGCCATTGCATTTTTCTTGATCAATTTGTATAATTTTACGTATCATAGTCATTTCCTCCATCGGCAGTTTCGTTGATAATGTTAGTATACGTTATGTTGACGGATATTGCCGTTGTTTTTCCAACTTATTCAGCAGGAGGTGCTGCTAATGGAACAACATCTTTCCCTTATCGAAAAATCGCCTCTTTTTCGCGGCGTCGCCAAGGACGATGTCCTGCCGCTTTTGCAGGATTTAAAAGTCAGGCAGAAAAACTATAAAAAAGGGGAGTTTCTCTTTTATTCCGGAGATCCGGTCACCTATATCGGGCTGGTTCTCGAAGGTTCGGTCCATATCATTCAGGAAGATTATTGGGGCAATCGGAATATTCTGTCTCAAATCCCACAAGGCTTCTTTTTTGGCGAAGCCTTTGCCTGTCTTCCCGAGGCGCCGGCGACGGTCGATGTCGTGGCGGCCTCTGATGCGGTCATCATTCAGATCTATGTGGCCAATGTCCTCCACGGCGGCCATCTCTTGACGCCGGCTGAGGCACAGTTTACGGGAAATCTCTTGGGCCTCATGGCTGAAAAGAATCGACTCCTTACAGAAAAGATGCGCTATTTGACCCAGCGCTCGACGCGGCAGAAAATCATGCTCTACTTGTCGAACCTGGCGCGGGATAAGGGGAAGGCCACCTTTGTACTGCCCTTTAATCGGCAACAGATGGCCGATTTTCTATCCGTCGACCGCAGCGCCTTATCGGCGGAACTCAGTAAGATGAAAAAAGACGGACTCATCGATTATCATAAAGATCAATTTTCCTTGTTATAAGGGTAGAAAAAAAGGCAGGGATTGCGGAATATCGGCAATCCCTGCCTTTTTATATATCTAAGGATTAGTGGAGATGGGGAAGGATGTGGCCCATCTTATTCTTCTTGGTTTCTAAATAGAATTCATCGAATTTTTGCGGTTCCATTTCGATGGGGACGCGTTCGACGATTTCTACGCCGAAGCCTTCGAGGCCGTAGATCTTTTCCGGATTGTTGGTCAACAGGCGGATTTCTTTGGCACCCATATCCTGCAGCATTTGAGCGCCGATCCAGTATTCGCGAAGGTCGGGGGCAAAGCCGAGTTTTTCGTTGGCTTCAACCGTATCGTATCCCTGTTCCTGGAGGACATAGGCTTTGAGCTTATTGATGAGCCCGATACCGCGGCCTTCTTGGCGCATGTAGAGCAAGATGCCCCGGCCTTCGGCGTTGATCTGGCTGAGGGCGGCTGCCAGCTGTTCACCGCAGTCGCAGCGGCACGAGCCGAAGACGTCGCCGGTGAGGCATTCGGAGTGGACGCGGCACAAGAGGTTCTTGCCGTCGCCGATGTCACCCTTGATGAGGGCGACGTGGTGTTCGCCCGTCAGGTCGTTGATGTAGCCGTAGATTTTGAACTCGCCGTACTTGGTCGGCATCTTAGCGACGGCTTCGCGGATGACGTGTTTGTCGTGGCGGCGGCAGTAGTTCTGCAAATCGTGGATGGTGATGAATTTTAAGTGGTACTTATCGGCAATTTCCCACAGGGACGGCGTGCGCATCATCGTGCCGTCGTCGGCCATGATTTCGCAGCACAGGCCGACTTGTTTGAGGCCTGCCAGGCGCAGGAGGTCGACCGTTGCTTCCGTATGGCCGTTGCGGGTCAAAACGCCGCCTCTTTTGGCGATGAGGGGGAAGTTGTGGCCGGGACGGCGGAAATCTTCGGGACGAGCCGATTCTTCGGCGCATTTGCGGGCTGTGAGGGCCCGTTCGACAGCCGAGATACCTGTCGTCGTATCGACGTGGTCGATGGAAACGGTGAAGGCCGTTTCATGGTTATCTGTATTTTCGCTGACCATGGGCGGCAGGCCTAATTTATGGGCATATTCGATGCTCATAGGCATGCAGATCAGGCCCTTGCCGTGGCTGGCCATGAAGTTCATGTTTTCTGTCGTGCAGTACTGAGCTGCGCAGATGAAGTCCCCTTCATTTTCACGGTCCGGATCGTCGGTGACGATGACGATATGACCGGCCTGCAGTTCTTCGATAGCTTCTTCAATGGTATTGAATTTACGTTTTTCTGTCGTCAAAATAAAGACCTCCTTATAACGAAAGCCCTGCGCCGATAACGGCTCAGGGCTTTTCTATGCAATGTAAGGCAGGCTGCCAAAGCAGCACGCCACATCTTCTTCCATCCAGACTATACTGTCGGTTTTGGAGTTTCACCAAATCACGAGCCCTATGGCTCCTACGCTGATGCGTTCGCGGACTGTACCGCCGATCGGGAATTTCACCCTGCCCTGAAGATATACGTTTTATTCAGTTCTGTTTTGTATTATACACGGTAGTCGTGATTTTTGCAAGTCATAGCCATGGCGCTGGTTCTCAGGCTTTTTCGTCGATGTCGAAGATCTTTCCGGGGTTTAAGATGTTGTTCGGATCGAGGGCCCGTTTGATGTCCATCATCATTTCCAGTTCACCGGGATCCGTGAATTCTTTCATCAAGGCTTTTCGCTTATAGCCGATGCCGTGTTCGCCGGACAGGCGGCCGCCGTGGGCATAAATGAAGGCGTACAGTTCCTGCTGGTTGGCCTTGACCCGCTCATCCCATTCTTCATAGGTTTCATCGTCGCCTTTTAAGATGTTCAGGTGGATGTTGCCGTCGCCGGCGTGGCTGGCGATGCGGGTAATGAGGTTGTACTTTTTGGCAAGACGCAGGATTTCATCGAGGAGGAGGGATTCCTGATCGACGGGGACGACGACGTCTTCTTTGCAGACGATGAGGCTTTCGGCGCGGACGGCTTCGGCAAAGGCCTTGCGGGCCTGCCAAATCTTATTGTGGTCAGCGACGAGGACCGAGGAAGCTCCGTTTTCCGTGCAGATTTCGTCGAGGATGACGGCTTTGTCGTCAAGGTCGTCTTCGTTGGTCCCTTCGACTTCGACGATGATATAGTTGCCGTTGTCACTGCCTTGAAGCGTTTCGTTGAGGTATTTTTCGACGGATTTGATGGTGATATTGTCCATGAATTCGACACAGGTCGGCGTAATGCCGGCCTTGATGAGTTTTGTAACGACGCCCATGGCTTTTTTACGGTCGTCGAAAATAGCCAGTAAATCGAGAGCGTATTTCGGCTTGGGGACCAGTTTCAAAGTCGCTTTGGTAATGATGCCTAACGTGCCTTCTGAGCCGATGATGAGCTGGTCTAAGGAGTAGCCCGTCGACTGTTTTTGCAGGCGGGCACCGAGGGTTACGATG
Source organism: Megasphaera sp. DISK 18 (assembly GCF_001682955.1). Taxonomy (NCBI): domain Bacteria; kingdom Bacillati; phylum Bacillota; class Negativicutes; order Veillonellales; family Veillonellaceae; genus Megasphaera; species Megasphaera sp. DISK 18. The sequence goes on along the minus strand of NZ_LUGJ01000001.1, from coordinate 104,867 downwards.
CGGCCTTTAGGATTTACGACTTCGACACTGTATACCTGGTGGCGGGTTGTCCCGTATTTGACGGCTCGGTTGCCGCCGGCATTGGTAGCGATATTGCCGCCGATGAAGCACGAGTCCCCGCTGCAGGGATCGCCGGCATAAAAGAGCTCCTGCTGTTCGGCGGCATCCTGAAGGTCCGATGTGCGTACGCCCGGTTCGACGACGGCATAGAGGCCTTCGGGATTGATTTCAAGGATTTTATTCATCTTTTCTAAGGACAAGACGATGCCGCCGTATTCCGGGACGGCGCCACAGGCAAGGCCGGTACCGGCACCGCGCGGGACGACGGGGAAGCGAAAGGCATTGGCCAGTTTTAAGACGGCACTGACTTGTTCTGCTTTTTCGGCAAAGACGACGGCTTCCGGCATCCGGTGGTAGGCCGGGTCGGTTACTTCGTCATGGGAATAGGGCTGCATGGCGTCCGTGTCGGTGACGACGTTTTTCGGGCCGACGATGGATTTTAACTTTTCTATGATTTCCGGTGTTATTTTTTCGTATGTCATAATAGTTCCCCCTCGGATAAAGATACAAGATACGTGTTTTTATTATATATAACCTGCCGGTATTTTAAAAGGAATTTTACAAAAAAACTTTATCTTGTTCCCAAACCCATGTATACTATAGGATAAGATTTTTTCTTAGACTATCATTTTTTAGAAAGGGTGATTGGGTGGAGTCCAAAGAGTATCGGCCGCCTGTGCGTCGGAAGAAGCGCCGCCGGATTCGTCAAAAGCGCCGTCCCGGTCTGTTCAGTCGGTTTCGGCAGCTGAGCTGGTACAATCTGTTTCTCATAGGCATCATTATTGTCGGTTTTTATCTCATTGGGGTCCGGCTCTACCGAGTCTGGGAAATCAGGGAGGATATGAATCAAACGCTGCAGCAGGAACAGCTCTTGCGGGATGAAAATACGCGGCTTAAAGCGCAGTACGATAAGCTCAATGATCCCGAGGAAGTCTCACGAGAAGCACGGGAACAATTTGGATTGGCCAAGCCTGACGAAATCCCTTATAAGCCGTAAAAGTTTGTCGATTCTTCCATTTTGGGAATTGAATTTTTGGGAAATTATGAGTATAATGACCATATACGTTTATCAAAGTATCTATCAGGAGGCCACCATCTCTAAGATGGTGGATGAATGGTCGCAGTTAGTCTTCTGCGTAACCAAAAACGATAACAAAACAATAGCCTTAGCGCTATCTCGGGCAATACTTGCCTTGGCCGCAGCGTGACACAACGTGGATCATGACGGGTACAAAAACGAAAGTAAGCGGAAGTTTTTTAACGACCGTGTAGCGGGCTTTTGGACAGCCCGTTAAGAATAAGGGTATCCTGATAGTGAGTTCCTTCGGGATAAATCTATCAGGCGTTAGTCCGTGTATCAAACTTCTTAAGAATCTTTCACTTCTATAAGTAAGAGAAGTTCAACAGCTATGCTGAATATCACAAGGAGGAAATTAAAACAGCATGACAATTGAAGTAGGCAGTGTGATAGAAGGTACCGTTACGGGGATTACAAAATTTGGCGCATTCGTAGAACTTCCGGATAAGAAAGTAGGTCTTGTACATATTTCTGAAGTCGCTAATGAGTATGTCAAAGATGTAAATGATTTTTTGAAAGTTCGCGATAAGGTCAGCGTCAAAGTGTTGTCTGTCGATGATAAGGGAAAGATTGCCTTGTCTATTAAGCAGACCCAGGCGGCTCCTGAAAAGAAGGAATTCCGCCCGAAACGTGATATGCGGCAGAAACACGAATTCCGCCAGCATAACGGTTTTGATTCACGCCGCTCGTCAGGTTCGCTGTCGTTTGAAGACCGGCTCAGCAAATTCCTGAAGGAAAGCGATGAACGCCTGATGGATTTGAAGCGCAATACAGAATCGAAACGCGGCGGCCGCGGCGCTCGCCATGCTGATTGATAAGTATTGAATAGCGGAGTGCAGAAAGAGGCGCCGCACGTATCGTGCGACGGCCTCTTTTTGATTTGAAAGGAGACGTTATGGAGTATCAGAAATATGCCGTCATCGACATTGGCTCCAATTCCCTGCGCCTCATGACGGGCTGGCAGGAAGTTCCCGGGACGTGGACTTTTTCGCCGAAAGAATTGGCAACGACCCAGCTCGGGAAAGGCATCGACGAAACACGCCATTTGTCGGCTGACGGAATGGAAGCGTCTTTTGCTGCCATGGAAGGCTGGAAGAAAAAGCTTACCGGCGTACCCGTCTGTGCCGTCGCTACCAGTGCCGTTCGTGAAGCCGTTGACGGCCAGGCCTTTTTGGCAGAAGTACGAGCCCGTTTCGGCTGGCACTGCCGGGCCATTTCAGGCCTTGAAGAGGCGTCCCTCTGTTTTACGGGGGCGACGAAGTTTATCGATCCCGAAAAGACGGCGGCCATTCTCGATATCGGCGGCGGCAGCAGTGAAGTCGCCGTCGGCAAACGAGGCATCTTATGCTGGTCTCACAGTTATGCCATGGGCGCCGTCCGGTTCACGAAAAAGGACGTCCTCAAGGAAGACGACGTCCTTCACCTGGAAAACCGATGTCATAAGATGTGGCTTCCCATCCCTATGAGTGAGACGCCGCAAGTCCTCATCGGTGTTGGCGGTACCTTGACGACGTTGGCCGCCCTGGATTTAAAGCTCGACGTTTACGACGCCAAAAAGGTCGAAGGTCACGTCGTGTCGTATGAATCCTTGTGTCAGCACATTGAGAAACTGCGTGTCATGACGCCGGAAGAACGGCGCCATGTACCGGGCCTTCAGCCCAAGCGCAGCGAAATCATCTTAGCCGGTCTAATCATTGCCAAGTCGTTCTTAAAGCGCTATGAAATTCCGGCCGTCATGGCCAGTGAACGGGACATCATGGAGGGCATCTTCTTTCGTCATTCCTTTCACGATGCGGCCTGGAACTCGAAGGAAGGCCGGTTATGAGCCTCGTCGAAGACGTTGCGGACTACAACCGGCAGCACAGCTTATGGCAGCCGGAAAGTGCCGTTCTCGTTGCCTGTTCGGGCGGACCGGATTCGATGGTCCTCCTCGATGTATTGAGCCGCCTGGCCCCGTTATATCGCCTGCGCCTGACGGCCTGCTACGTCCACCACGGCATTCGGGCTGCTGCTGATGCCGAAGTCGACTTTGTTCGCCGCGAAGCCTTGAAGCGTCATTGCGGTTTTGCTTGGCAGTACGTCGATGTGCCGGCTCTCGCCCGTCGTGAAAAAATGTCAGAAGAGGCGGTGGGACGGCGGGAACGCTACCGAATTTTACGCGCTGTGAAGCGGGCCTGCGGCGCTTCGGCGATTGCCGTCGCCCATCACGGTGACGATCAAGCCGAAACGGTATTGCTCCACCTCCTTCGCGGCAGCGGTCTTCAAGGCCTGTGCGGCATGGAGCCGAGAAGGGGGGACATCATACGCCCGTTGTTGGGCTTTACGAAAGCCGAGCTTGCTTCATATGCTGCCGAACAAGGGATCCTCTCTTGTCACGATGAAACCAATGACAGTACGCGCTACCACCGCAACCGCATTCGCTTAGAGTTACTGCCTGCCTTAACACGATATAACCCGGCCATTACGGCCGACCTCAACCGCCTGTCTGATACAGTCCGGGCGGATGAAGCTTTTTTGAAGGACTGTACCGAGCAAGTCTATCGGGATATTGCCTGTCCGGATCACGGCGTTCCGGCCCTGGACAGACGCAAATTACTGTCTCAGCCTCTTTCGCTGCAGCGGCGATTGATACGACGGCTCTGGCAGGAGGCAACCGGGTCTTTTAAGGACCTTCCCTTTCATTATGTTGAAATTATACGGGCTTTAGCTGCCAAGGAAACAGGCAAACAGTTTCAGTGCGGCAAAGCTTGTGCTTATACGACACGGACCGCACTCTGCATGGGTCCGGCCGTTCCCCGCCAAAAGGGGCGACGGTAATTTAATTTTTTTCGGAGGAATCAAGATGCATCAGGATATCAAAGAAATTTTACTTACAGAAGAACAGATTGCTGCCCGCGTTCGCGAATTAGGCGCCGAGATTACGAAAGATTATGCCGGAAAGACGATCCTCCTTTGCGGCATCTTGAAAGGAGCCGTCACCTTCTTTACCGATTTGGCCCGCGCCATCGACGGTCCTGTCTATTTCGACTTTATGAGCTGTTCCAGTTACGGCGCTTCGACGGAATCGTCGGGGGACATCGAAATTCGTAAGGACCTCGATAACGACGTCGAAGGGATGGATGTCCTCATCGTTGAAGACATCATCGATACGGGCATTACCTTGAGCCATCTCGTCCCGATGTTGAAGGAACGGGGGGCCCGCTCGGTGAAATTAGCTACCCTCTTAAGTAAACCGGCTCGGCGCCAGGTTGAAGTCCCTGTCGACTACAACGGTTTTGAAATTCCCGATGCCTTCGTCGTAGGCTACGGCCTCGACTATAACAGCTGCTACCGCAACCTGCCTTACATCGGTGTCTTGAAGGAAGAAGTATACTCCAAGTAAGGAAGTCTACCTATTTTGTATAAAATAAGTTGTTGCTTTTAAAGAAGTGTGGTAATATAAAATTGTGTTGGTTAGAATAAAGAAAAAAATGTCATAAACTAGGTGAAAGGAGCAGTATTTTGAGTAAATTTGTGCGGAATGTAAGTTTATACTTACTCATCATCATCGTCGCCGTATCGATTATAGATGCCCTTACGAGCAACAAGACTGATAAATCGGAAATTTCTTACACGAATTTCATGAGTCAGGTCCAGCAGAAAAAAGTCGATGCCGTCCAGATTACCGCCGATCACGCTATCGTCGGTCAACTGAAAGACGGAACGTCCTTTACGTCGTATGCCCCGACGGATGCAGCGCTCTTACCGGCCCTGCGAGATGCTGATGTCAATGTTATTGCCAAGCCGCCTGAACAACCGTCGTGGTGGATGAATATGCTGACGGCAGTCCTGCCGATTTTGGTACTCATCGCCGTGTGGTTCTTCATTATGCAGCAGACCCAGGGAGGCGGCGGCCGGGTCATGAACTTCGGCAAAAGCCATGCCAAGATGCATGGTGAAGGAAAGATCAAAGTCACGTTTAAAGATGTTGCCGGCGAAGATGAAGCCAAGGAAGAATTGGCTGAAATCGTCGAATTCCTGCGCAACCCCAGCAAGTATAATGCCATTGGCGCCAAGATTCCGAAAGGGGTCCTTCTCTTTGGCCCTCCGGGCACCGGGAAAACCCTCTTGGCCCGTGCCGTAGCCGGAGAAGCCGGTGTGCCTTTCTTCAGTATCAGCGGGTCTGACTTCGTCGAAATGTTCGTCGGTGTCGGTGCATCCCGTGTCCGTGATTTATTTACACAGGCCAAGAAAAATGCCCCCTGTATCGTCTTCATCGACGAAATCGATGCCGTCGGCCGCCAGCGCGGTGCCGGCCTCGGAGGCGGTCATGACGAACGCGAACAGACCTTGAATCAGCTGTTGGTCGAAATGGATGGCTTCGGTTCCAACGAAGGCATTATTACCATTGCTGCGACGAACCGTCCGGATATCCTTGACCCGGCCCTTCTTCGTCCCGGCCGTTTTGACCGTCAGATTACCGTCGACCGCCCTGATTTACGCGGCCGTCGGGCTATCCTCGAAGTCCATGCTAAGGGTAAGCCCTTAGGCAAGGACGTCGATCTCGACATCATCGCCAAGAAGACACCGGGCTTTACCGGTGCCGACCTGGGGAACCTGCTCAATGAAGCGGCGCTCCTTGCTGCCAGAGCCAATAAGAAAATCATCAACATGCCGGAACTGGAAGAAGCCAGTGAAAAGGTAAGCTTCGGGCCGGAACGGCGCAGCCACGTCATCAGCGATAAGGAAAAACGCCTGACCGCTGTCCATGAATCGGGGCACGCCCTCATTGCCTACCTCTTGCCGGACGCTGACCCGGTACACAAGGTCACGATCATTCCTCGCGGCCGTGCCGGCGGGTATACGATGATGCTGCCGGAAGAAGACCGGTCGTATGAAACGAAATCCTACTACCTGGCACAGATCCGCGTCGCCCTCGGCGGCCGGGCTGCTGAAGAAATCGTCTTCAACGAAATCAGCAGCGGTGCATCGGGCGACCTCCAGAGCGTTACCCGCATTGCTCGCCAGATGATCACCCGCCTGGGCATGAGTCCTAAATTGGGCCCCATGGTCTTTGGCGAACAACAGGATCAGGTCTTCCTTGGCAAGAGTCTCGGCCACGAACGCAATTACGGCGACAGTGTGGCTGAACTGATCGACAAGGAAATGCACGATATTGTATCGGAAGCCTATGCCGATGTCCTCCATATGCTGCACGAACGTCTCGATACACTGAATAAGATGGCCGACGCTCTCATAGAGGTCGAAACGATCAACCGTCAGCAAGTCGATAATTTGGTCAAATACGGGACTCTCGAAGCCCCTGAAGAAAAAGTGACTGAAGCCGGCGATACGGAAGCTGCGGATACAGACGTCCAGCCGGCAGAAACTGTCGAAACAAAAGCCGCCGATGCCGAACCGACTGCAGAAGAACCGGCTTCGGAATCGAAAGGTGAAACGCCTGTCGATGAAGCTCCTCAGCAGGAACAGACGGAAGTCCAAATCAGTCCTTGGGGCAACCCCGTTCCTAAGGGAGGCCTGACTGAAGGCTTGACCCATCAGGACGATGAAAAGGACGACAAAGATACGAATAAATAAGTTTATCATGGCTTAGTTCAAGGCCGTTTAAAGACTGCCGTATGAGCTTTATCCTCATGCGGCAGTCTTTTTGCGTGACGCCTTGACAGGCATATGGGGTATGATACAATTTTTAAATAAATGATGAGCATGTTACCGCCGCAATAGGATACCCCATGGGCATGGTCTGAAAAGCGGCAGTAGGAGGGACGAATGAATATGCGGGAAGATATTTTCAACTTTTTACGAAAACACCAAAATGAATTCGTATCGGGCCAGCAGATTTCTGAGCAGCTGGGCGTCTCTCGGACGGCGGTGTGGAAGCATATACGGGCCTTGAAGCAGAAGGGATACGTCATTGAATCGTATACGAAAAAGGGCTATTGCCTGCGCGAAGCACCGGAACTCTTGTCTCCGGAAGCCCTGGAAAAAGGCTTGGCTTCGTCCGAATTCGGACAGCATATCGTCTATCGGGAACGGGTCGATTCGACGAATAACGTCGCCAAACAACTGGCCGACGACGGAGCGACCGAAGGGACTGTCGTCATTGCCGAAGAACAGACTGGCGGCCGCGGCCGTTTAAGCCGTTCTTTTCATTCTCCCTTTGCCAAGGGTTTATGGTTCTCGGTCATCCTGCGGCCGGCGATTCCGCCGATGGAAGTCTCTAAGATGACGCTGCTGGCTGCCGTGGCCCTGGCCCGCTCTCTGCGTGCTCACGGCCTTTCAGACTGCGGCATCAAGTGGCCCAATGACATTTTGATCCACGGCCGTAAGATGGTCGGCATCTTGACAGAATTGAACGGATCGGCTGAAAAGGTCAACTACATCATCATGGGAATCGGCGTCAATACCGGTATCACGGAAGGTGATCTTCCGGAAGACTTAAAAGATATCGTTACCAGCTTTGCCATGGAAGGCGTTGCCGTTCACCGGGCCGAACTTCTGCAGACGATTCTTTCGGAATTAGAGCAGCTATATCATACGGTCTGTCAGGAAGGTTTTGCCCCGATCCTGGCGCAGTGGAGAATTCTTTCGTGCATGCTCGGACAGAAGGTTTCTGTGAGTTCTGTCAACCGATCCTTTACGGGGACGGCAGCCGATATCGATGACGACGGCAATCTCATCGTTGAAACGGAGGGCGGGATGGAGAAGGTCATGGCCGGCGATGTCCATGTTCGTCCCGTCTAATTGTGCCGAAAGACTATTCAAGACGGGCAAACTCTGTTATTATAATAGGCGTATTATCAACTTAGATTAAGCAGGAGATAAAGTTATGCTATTAGTCATTGATGTAGGGAATACGAATATCGTCCTCGGGATCTTTAAAGATCAAGAACTCGTGGACCATTGGCGCGTATCGACCGATCGGCTTCGCACGACCGATGAATACGGCGTCCTTATTCGCCATCTCTTTTATTTGAACGGCGTCAATTCAGAAGAAATCGATGCCATCATCATTTCCTCTGTCGTTCCGCCGGTCATGCCGACCCTCGAACGGATGTGCCAGCGCTATTTTGGCCTGACGCCCTTGGTCATCGGCCCGGGCGTCAAGACCGGCATGGATATCAAATATGACAATCCCCGTGAAGTCGGTGCCGACCGCATCGTCAATGCCGTCGCAGCCTATGAAAAGTTCGGCGGTCCGGTCATCATCATCGACTTCGGGACGGCGACGACCTTTTGTGCCGTCGATAAGAAGGGAACCTACCTCGGCGGGGCTATCTGCCCGGGGATCGGAATTTCAACGGATGCCCTCGTACAGCGTACGGCTAAGCTGCCGCGTATTGAAGTCGTCCAGGCAGAGAAAGTCATCTGCCGCAATACCGTTGAAAGCATGCAGGCCGGTGTCTTTTACGGCTTCGTCGGCCAAGTCGACGGCATCGTTACCCGGATGAGACGGGAATTGGGCTGTAAGGCAAAGGTCGTTGCGACAGGCGGTCTTGCCGTCATCGTAGCACCGGCGACGGATGCCATCGACGTCGTCGAACCGATGCTGACGCTGGAAGGGCTGAAAATCATTTATGACCGAAACAATTAAGCCTTTTGCCATCGGTCGCGTCGTCCTCGACGCGCCGATTATTTTAGCACCTATGGCAGGGGTCTGTGATGCGCCGTATCGGGTTATTGCTCACCGCTATGGCGCAGCTTTAGTCTGCGCTGAAATGGTAAGCTCCCAGGGCATCCGCTACAGCAATCAGCATACGGCAGAACTGCTCCATATCGAAGACGGGGAACACCCCTTGTCGATGCAGATTTTCGGTTCTGACCCGGACGTCATGGCCGAGGCCGCTTCCGTCGTTGAAGAAGCCGGTGCCGATATCGTCGATATCAATATGGGCTGTCCGGTAAAGAAAGTCGTCAAAAACGGTGATGGTTCGGCTTTGATGAAGGACCTGCCTTTGGCAGAAAAAATTATACGCGCCGTCGTACAGGCCGTATCCATTCCCGTTACCGTTAAGATGCGCACCGGCTGGGATAACCATTCTTTTGTGGCCCCGGAACTGGCAAAGCGTGCTGAAGCTGCCGGTGCGGCTGCCGTTGCCGTTCATGGTCGGACGCGGGAGCAGTTTTACAGTGGCAAGGCCGATTGGCAGAAAATCAAGGCCGTCGTCGACGCCGTATCCCTTCCGGTCATCGGGAATGGGGATGTCATCGACGGACCGTCTGCAGCCGCCATGATGAAAGAAACGGGATGCCAGGCCGTTATGGTCGGCCGCGGGGCTCAAGGAAATCCTTGGATTTTCCCACAAATACGCCATTATCTTGAAACGGGAGAAGTCCTGCCGCCGCCGACTCCTGAAGAGAAGTACACCCAGATGTTGGCTCACTTTGAAGCCCTTTTGGCTTATAAGGGAGAATACATCGGTATACGGGAAATGCGTACTCATGCAGCCTGGTATACTCACGGCCTTCACGGGGCAGCCGCCCTTCGGGAGCGGATCAACCGGACCCGGTCAGCTGAGGAATTTCGCCTTGTCGTCGGCGAGATGATGGAACGGCTGCGCGGACGGTGAAGCCGCGGTTTTGTTGACATAAAAGACAGATGTGAATATAATTAAAGATACGGTATAAATTAAGCTATAACAGTGAGACGCGATTCTATCGCAGGAGGAATAGGAAGACAATGACCAATGAAACGCTGATTACCCAAGAAGGGTTGCAGAAATTAAAAGATGAATTAAATGAACTGAAATCAGTCCGCCGCATTAACGTTTCGCAGCGTATTAAAGAAGCGATTGCCCTCGGTGACTTGAGCGAAAACTCGGAATACGATGATGCCAAAAATGAACAGGCCTTTATCGAAGGCCGTATTGCCGAATTGGAAGGAAAGATCCGGACGGCAAAAATTATCCAGGAAACGGAAGACGGCGCTGCTAAAGTTCGCATCGGTTCTCACGTCATTTTGGAAGACGTCGAAACCGGTGACCGCTTCGACTATACCGTCGTCGGTACGGCTGAAGCCGATCCCTTCAACAACCGGATTTCGAATGAATCCCCGGTAGGAAAAGCGATTCTCGGTCAGAACATCAATCCATCCAATCCGGCAGTCGTTACCGTAAAGGCACCGGCTGGTGAACTCCAGTACCGGATCTTGCCGCCTGATGCAAAATAAACTGTAGGAGGAATATTCATGTCGGATACGAAAGAAAAAGAAATGCCCATGATGGAAGAAGAAAAATTAAATGACCAGATGCAGGTTCGCCGTGAAAAGATGCAGGAATTCATCGATGCCGGCGTCTATCCCTTCGGTCAGAAATATAATTGGGACCACCATGCCCAGGAAGTAAAGGACCAGGCAGAAGCCTTAGAAAAAAATGAAACCGTCGTCAGTGTCGCCGGCCGCCTGATGGCCATTCGCCGTCACGGTAAGACCGCCTTCTGCGTCCTTCGTGATTTGAGCGGTGAAATCCAGCTCTACTTCCGTAAAGACGTCCTTGGAGAAGAATCGTACAACTTATTTAAACTCCTCGATCTCGGTGATATCGTCGGTGTCGGCGGTACGGTATTCGTTACCCATACCGGTGAAACGACGATCCGCGTTGAATCGTGGCAGCTCCTCTCGAAATCGCTCCGTCCGCTGCCGGAAAAATTCCATGGCCTTACGGATAAGGAAACACGCTATCGTCAGCGCTATCTCGACCTCATCGTCAATCCGGAAGTTACAGATACCTTCGTCAAGCGTTCGAAAATCATCAAGGGCATCCGCAAGTACCTCGATGACCGCAACTTCCTCGAAGTTGAAACGCCGATGCTCCATACCATTGCCGGCGGTGCCGCAGCCCGTCCGTTTAAGACGCATCACAACGCCCTCGATATGGATATCTTCCTGCGCATTGCGCCGGAACTCCACCTCAAACGCCTCCTCGTCGGCGGCTTGGAACGGGTTTTTGAAATGAACCGCTGCTTCCGCAATGAAGGCATCGATACCCGTCATAATCCGGAATTTACGACGGTAGAACTATACCAGGCTTACGGCGATTTGGAAGATGTCATCAACATTACCGAAGACATGGTCTCGAAATTGGCCGACATGCTTTACGGTACGATGAAGTTGACCTATATCGATAAAGAAATTGACTTGACTCCGCCTTGGGACCGTATGACCATGATCGAAGCCGTCAAGAAATTCAGCGGTGCCGATTTTGAAAACGTTACCGACGTCGAAGTCGCCCGCAAAATGGCCGATGAACATCATGTCGAATACGGTAAGTATGATGGTGTCGGCAAGATCATCAATGCTTTCTTTGAAGCTTTTGTTGAAGAAAACCTCATTCAGCCGACGATTATTACCGGCCATCCCTTGGAAATCTCGCCGCTTACCAAACAGGACCAGGATAACCCGCTTCTTACCTATCGTTTTGAAGCCTTTATCTACGGCCGCGAACTGGCGAACGGCTTCTCGGAATTGAACGACCCTATCGACCAGCGCAACCGCTTCATCGAACAGATGAAGGAACGCGAACACGGTGATGACGAAGCCCATCAGATGGATGAAGATTACTGCCGCGCTTTGGAATACGGCTTGCCGCCGACAGGGGGCCTTGGCATCGGCATCGACCGCTTAGTCATGTTCTTGACCAACAGCCCGTCTATCCGCGACGTACTGCTCTTCCCCTTGAGCCGTCCGGAACAGCATAAATAATTTTTGCACCCTTTGCCCATGTCAATGGCAAGAAAAGGGCTGTCGTAGGACAGCCCTTTTTTATCACAACCCATAAAAAGGAGGAACGCTATGAAACGTACCGCATTAGCTGCATTGGTCTGCTCTGCTTTTCTAGCTTGGAATTCGGCAGCCGGTGCTGTGTCGACAGAGAACTGGGAAAGCTCTCTGAAAAATGCGCCGACATCCCTTGCAGCAGCGATTGGGGAAGAACTTCTTCTTGATGATGCTGACGACGCCGATAAAACGGCATCGCCTGAAACGCCGTCGAAGTCAGCCGAACATAAAGAGTCCGCCCAAAAAGACGTATCTCATCAAAAGCCGGCAAAATCCGATAAGACCCGGCCGTCTTCTACCATAAAAGAGAAAACGGCAGCGGATAAAGCCGATGCCGGCGAGGCTAATAAAGATGATGCCAAAGACGGTAAAAAAGCCGGTTATCACAACGCTGCACCAGCCAGTGTCCACGCTTTGACGTCAGACGATCAGCGCGTCTTCGATTCGCTGGATACGTTGAAGATTGCCCCCTTAGAAGCCGGTGACTTTTACATTGGCAGCATCCACAGCGGTGACAGTCCGATGAAGGTGAAGCGGATTTTCGGCAATCCCAGTAAATACTCGACCAGCATGCACTACACGTCGATGCAGTATACGGGAAAAGATCTTAAGCTGCGCTTTGTCATTCGCAATAAATTGGCCGACAGCCTGCGCTCCAGCGGCGACTCGCGAAAAAGCGTCCGTCCCGGTGTCGAGTCTGCCTTTTTGACGACGGGGACCAATATCCTCATCGGCCGTGACATGCGTTTGAAGTATCCCATTGAAGTGCTTTTGCGCCAATTCGGGATTCCCGATTCCGTGTTGCGCGATACTGATGCCAACGTCTATTACGTGACCTATGAAAGCCCCAAAAAGGATGCCATGTACGTCTTTGCTGTCGGCAATCGACGCGTTGAACGAGTGGCCCTCATGCCGGTTCGTCCGCCTTATATTACCGGTGAGCCGTCGAAGGATCCGATGAAGTTGACCGAGAAGGACTTCACCCTCATGGGTTTTGGTCTCAACCAACCGTTTGAAGCCAATAAGTACAATATGTGGAACAAACTGGTCAAGCGCAACAACAGCAGCTTTTGGCTCTACGGTGACTATGGTGTCGAAGTAGACCGGCGCAATATGGTACAGAAGGTATTCCTTCTGACCAACAATGGCTATACCAGCCGCGGTGCGACCCTGGGCTATCACGTATCGACCATCCTGGCGCTATACGGCCGTCCGGACCGCGTCGAATGGGGCCCGGATAAGGAAAAATCCGTCGACGCCTATTATTATGACAGCCCTTACCAAAAAGGCGTATCCCTGGTCATCATCATGCGCCACAATGAGCCTTATGTCGACGATGTCATCCTGACGTCGACGCCGATTAAGAATATCCAAGACCCGATGGAGCGTTACGGATTGAAGTAGGGATGCGTACCGTTTTGGCATATGTGTCAATAAAATAGTAAAAATGCTTTACTTATATGATGAAAGTTCGGTATAATAAAATAAATAAATTAAATATCTTAAGAAAACGAAGGTGATTTTCATGGTTACAGATGCAGATGTTTTAAAACGATGGAAGTACATTGCCCAGGACGATGAAAAACTGTTAATTATTATTGGCAGTCCCGGTTCGGGTAAGAGCCAGCTCATCCGTGAACTGACGTATCAAGACGGTTGGAAAATTTGTGAAGCCCGTGAACTCTTTGATGACGAATTTTTGGAAATACCTCGTGCCGACCGTCCGGATAAAGCCATTACCCTTGTCTCCGCAGCGATTCATCGTCTCAATGCCCGTGTTGTTATGATTGATAACGTTGAATTTATGTTTGCGCCTATTTTGAATCTCGATCCTGTAGCAATGCTGAAGAAACTGAGCCGCGAATGCCCGATCATCGTCAGCTGGCGCGGCAGTCTGGAAGGCAATACCCTGTATTTCGAACACAATGGTGATCCCAAGTACGCCAAGTTTGTCATCGACAATCCCAATCACGTCATTTCTCTTGACGACTAAGATGATCCTGCAATTTAAAAAATAGTTACCTTTTCGCAATCGTTTTTTCATAAATCCCATGTAGAATAAAGGCTGTCTAAAAGGCTGTTTGCCTTCGCGGACAGCCTTTTTTTTTGTCAGCTAGTGTGGTATACTCTTTTAGTATTGTAAGGCTTTTGGTAGGACGATTAAAGCGAAAAGGAGATAAAACAATGAGTGATTCTATTATTGCCATTATCTTGGGGATTGTTGAAGGCTTCACCGAGTATTTGCCTGTATCTTCAACGGGACATATGATCCTTGTCGGGGATATGTTAGGCTTTACCGGTCCCCGGGCCAGCGTGTTTGAGATTTTTATCCAGTTAGGTGCCATTCTGTCGGTGGTCATTATTTATAAAGAAAAATTTACCCGTATGCTCCATCAGTACCGATGCTGGAACCTCCTGCAGCCGAAAAACTGGTTCCGCAATGATACGGGCCTGACTTTGGCTCATATCGCTGCCGGCATCATCCCCGTCATGGGCATCGGATATCTGGCTCATCATGCCATCAAGACCTATCTCTTCTCGACCGGAACGGTTATCATCGGCCTCATTATCGGCGGTCTGTTCATGCTGATGGCTGAAAAACACGGTACGAAAACGGTCTGTGACGATGTTGAAAAGATGACCGTGGCTCAAGCCTTTTTAACGGGGATATTCCAAATTTTGGCCTTATGGCCCGGCTTCTCCCGGTCCGGATCGACCATCGCCGGCGGTCTGTTCTTAGGCCTCAGTCGTAAGGCAGCAGCCGACTTTTCCTTCATTATTGCTGTACCGGTCATGATCGTGGCCTGTTTCTACGACCTCTTGAAGAGCCTGAGCGATCTTAACAGCAATGATTTGATCATGATTGTCATCGGCTTTATTACGGCCTTTATCGTAGCTTACGTATCGGTCTTGTGGTTCCTTAAATTCATGAATAAGTCGACCTTGGCCTCCTTTGCTTACTATCGGTTTATCGTTGCCGCTATTTCTTTCATTTATTTCTTTATCTTTTAACCAAAAAGACTGCCTCCTGTGGAACTCTATCTTTACCGATAAAGTTTCCCGGGGGCAGTCTTTTTTTGATGGCGTTTTTAGGAGCCGCTGCTCGATAACTGTTCGAACTCGGCAATGAGTTGGTTTAAGACGGCGGTGACGTTGTCGTCATCGATGTCGGCATGAAAGGCTTCCATCATATTGGGGAAGAAAATATAGAGTCCCTGCATGTAAATATAGTAGTAATATTGCAGATCGTCATGACTCATGATGGTTGCCGATAAGGCGTCATTGACGGCAAAGTTCAGGTCATAAAAATCGAGGATTTCATTTTTGAAGCGGTCTAAATCGAGCTCTCCCCGAGCGTAATCGTCCATGAGGTGTCCGCCCATCTCACTGAGGGCATCGGTGACATCGGCGAGATTGTCCGGGACGGTAAGTCCTTCGTCCTCCATGATGTGCGTCAAGGTGTGGAGCGATGTAATCAGGGATTCGCAGAAAAAATTGAAGGTCAGGGCTCCTTCTGAGCCTTTCAGATTCGTAAAAACAGTAGATTCCATGGAAGCCTCCTTGAGGGTAATTTTTTTCATTATACCATATTTTAGCAGAAATGAATTGAATCATGCCCCTTAATATAGTACGATAGTAGGGAGAATCCCATGTAGGAGGTAGTTTTGGTGGCTCAAAAAAACAAAAAGATTCAACTCAAGAAACGTTCCCGCCAGTCGGCCCGGATTCATCGCGGCTTTGCCATGCCTGTCGGTCCCGGCAGTGAAAACAGTTTGGTCAGCTTTCGCGACTTTGCCGACCTGAAGGCTAAATATTTCCGTTTTACCGGCCGCATTCAGCGCCGCCCTTTTTTGGCGCGGACTTTGATTTTGATGGTGGCCCAATTTATGTTTTCCCTTATCCTTTACAGCAAAATCATTGAATCCATTTTAATTGGTCATGAAGATTATGCCATTATTTTCGGACTCATCTTTTTGGTATTGACGGTTCCCACGGTGTGGGCCCATATATCCCTCGGTACTCGGCGCTTCCACGACCTCAATAAACCGGGGGCCTTGTTTGCTGTTCCGTATATGGCCTATTTGGCAAGTTATATACTGCCGGTCCTTGCTTTGGATACGGCAGCTTTGGCGGCACAGTCGATCATGGCCGTTTGCTACTTAGGGCTGGCGACGGTAAAGGGGACTGACGGTGACAATGCCTATGGTCCCGAACGGGCGCGGTAATAATCTGTATGATCCCTTGTTTATAAGCTGATTTGAAAAGGCCGTGCGTCATGAGGCGCGGCCTTTTTGCGTGTATCTATGGACAGGGACTGCTATTGACTGTATAATATTCAAGAATATAGCCTTTTTTCTTACGTGAGGAGACGTAGTATGACAATACCTATGATAAAGACAGACCGCCTGTGCCATACCTATGAAGATGAGGACGGCAAGGTCGTCTATGCTTTAAAGGACATTTCGCTGACCGTCGATAAGGGTGAGTTCGTCGCCATTATCGGTACCAACGGCTCAGGTAAGTCGACCCTTGCCAAGCACTTTAACGTCCTGCTGACGCCGACGTCAGGCACGTGTGAAGTCTGTGGGATGCGGACTGACGAGGCTGAGAATATATGGAAGATACGCCAGCACGTCGGCATGGTTTTCCAAAATCCGGACAACCAAATCGTAGCGGCTGTCGTCGAAGAAGATGTAGCCTTCGGGCCGGAAAACCTGGGCATTCCGTCCGACGAGATAAAGTCCCGTGTCAGCGATGCCTTAAAAAGGGTCAATATGACGATTTATGCCAAACACGGCCCGCACCTCTTGAGCGGCGGCCAAAAACAGCGCATTGCCATTGCCGGCATCCTCGCGATGCAGTGTGACTGTATCGTCCTCGATGAGCCGACGGCTATGCTCGATCCCGTAGGCCGTAGGGAAGTCATGGATACCCTCCATCAGTTGAACCGTGAAGGTATTACGGTCATCATCATTACACACTTTATGGAAGAAGCCGTCCAAGCGGAACGGGTCGTCGTCATCGACAAGGCGGAAGTCAAGATGGATGGCGCGCCGCGGGACGTCTTTTCAAAGGTCAAGGAACTGAAAGATATGGGCCTTGATGTGCCTGTTGCCGCTGAACTTGCGGAACGGCTGCGCCAAAAAGGGATACCCCTTCCGGCATCGATTATAACGGAAAAGGAATTGGGAGACGCATTATGTCAATTAAGTTAACGAACGTGACCCATACATATGGCTTGGGAACGCCTTTTGAAAAGACGGCCCTCAGCGATACGAATGTAGAGATTCATGAAGGTGAATTCATCGGTATCATCGGCCATACCGGATCGGGCAAGTCGACGCTGGTTCAAATTTTAAACGGCCTCATAAAGCCCACGAACGGTTCCGTAACCGTCGACGGTACCAATATCGGGAAGAATACGAAAGAAGCCCTGGCGGTACGTCATAAAGTGGGCATGGTCTTCCAGTATCCCGAATATCAGCTCTTTGAAGAAACGATTGCTCGCGACATCGCCTTCGGGCCCCGCAATTTCGGCCTTAGCGAGACAGAAGTGGAGGACCGGGTCAAGGAAGCCATGGATTTTGTCGGCCTTGACTATGATACCTATGCCAATCGCTCGCCTTTTCGGTTAAGCGGCGGTCAGATGCGGCGTGTTGCCATTGCCGGCGTCATCGCCATTCATCCGGCTTACCTTATCCTCGATGAACCGTCTGCCGGTCTGGATCCTGTCGGGCGGCGGGAAATATTTTCTGAAATCCAGCGCTGGCATAAGGAAAAGGGCGTTACCGTCATCTTGGTGTCCCATAATATGGAAGATATCTCCCAGATGGCCAGCCGCCTTTTGGTCCTCTCTCAAGGAAGCATCGTCCTTGACGGCGACCCCTTGTCGATTTTTGCCGAGCACGGTGATGAACTGCAAAAGGCCGGCGTAGCCGTTCCGCCGGTGAACGGTGTGCTTCAATATCTGAAAGGCCGGGGCCTTGCCGTTGACGACCGGGTACGGACGGTAGAACAAGGCGCCGCGGCTATTTATGACTGCCTGAAGGGAGGGACGGGTCATGCTCACTGATATTACACTGGGTCAGTATTTCCCGGGGACGTCTTTCCTGCACCGACTCGATCCGCGGGTAAAAATAATCGCCGTTATGATTTTCATCGTCGCCATCTTTTTGGCCAATTCCTTGGAGTCCTACGGTATTGTCACAGCCTTTGTGGCCTTGAATTTTGCCATTTCCCGGCTTCCGGTACGGTTTATTTTTAAATCCTTAAAGCCTTTGTGGGTCATCATTATCTTTACCATGGCCGTCCACGTCTTTGCGACGCCCGGCGAAGTCCTTTGGGAGTACAGTGTACTGCACATTACCAAAGAAGGGCTGTATCAGGGCGCTTTGATGACGGCCCGTTTAGTCTTCCTCATCGTCTTTTCATCCCTGTTGACGTATACGACGTCGCCCATCGTATTGACCGATGGCATCGAACATCTCTTGAATCCCTTTAAGCGAATCGGTGTGCCGGCGCATGAACTGGCTATGATGATGACCATTGCTCTGCGCTTTATTCCGACCCTGTTGGAAGAAACGGACCGCATCATGAAATCCCAGACGGCGAGAGGGGCTAACTTTACCAGCGGCAGCCTCATTCAGCGCGGCAAGAGCATGATTCCTCTCTTGGTACCTCTCTTTGTCAGTGCCTTTCGGCGGGCCGATGACCTGGCGACAGCCATGGAAGCCCGTTGCTATCGCGGCGGCGAAGGGCGGACGCGGATGAATGAATTGTCCTGCACCTATCGGGATGCCATTGCCATGGCGGCCGTGCTTATCGTAACGGCCCTCTTGGCGGCCATGCGGTGGCTGTAATGGCGAAGAAGAATATTTGTCTCGTCGTTGCCTATGACGGTACGGATTTCCATGGCTTTCAGCGCCAGACCAATGCCGCTTCGATCCAGGCCTGTATCGAACAGGGCCTGTCGGCTATCTTCCGGTCGCCGATTACGATTTACGGGGCGGCTCGGACCGATGCCGGCGTCCATGCCCGCGGTCAGGTTGTCAATTTTTACGGGGAAGGTTCGATTCCGACCGAAAAGATTCCCTATGCGATGAAAGGCTATTTGCCGCCGGAAATTGCCGTCCTCTCGGCGAAGGAAATGCCGGAACACTTCAGTGTCCGTCATGACAACGTCGGCAAGCATTATCGTTATACCATCGACAACAATCGGATGCACGATCCCTTTGGCCTGCGCTACGCCTGGTTCATTCGCAAGCCTCTCGACCGGGAGGCCATGAAGGAAGGGGCAGCGGTCCTTTTGGGCACCCATGATTTTTCGGCCTTTGAAGGGCAGAATACGACGCCCATGAATCCGGTAAAGACCCTCTATTCCATCACCTTTCACGAGCGGGGACATCTCCTCGATATCGATGTCGTCGGCGACGGTTTTTTATATCATATGGTGCGCAACATTGCCGGCGGTCTCGTCGATTTGGGACTCCATCGAATTACGCCGGTGCGGTTTCGGGAAATCTTGGAAAGCGGCGACCGGACACAGCTCGGTGCCACGGCGCCGGCTCAGGGACTTTGCTTAGAAACGGTCTTTTATGATGAACAGGAACTGACTTTGCGTATCAAATCGCTGGAAAATTAATCATTTATGGCTGTTTTGCGGTATTTCTTGCCAATAAAAAACAAAATAACAAAATAATATGGTATAATAAATGCAAATAAAACAATCCCGTTTTTTTGCCGGAGGTGAGGAACATGCTGACGAGTTTATTAGCTGCTATCACTAAGGGACAGGATCTTAGCGATAGAGAAACTTCTTTTGTGATGGAACAAATCATGGAAGGCGCCATGTCAGATATTCAGTTGGCGGCATTCTTGGCTGCCCTGACGACGAAGGGAGCCTCTCAGCGGGAAGTGATCGCCCTCGCCAGGACGATGCGGGAATACAGCATGAATGTACCTTGCAGCGACGATGTATTCGACATCGTCGGCACTGGCGGCGGCCGTATGAAGACCTTCAATATTTCAACGACGGCCGCTTTTGTCATTGCTGCCGGCGGTGTTCGCGTCGCAAAACACGGCAATCGGGCGAAGACGTCGCGCAGCGGGTCGGCGGATCTCCTCGAGGCTTTGGGTGCTAATATCTTCCTCAGTCCCGAAAGCTGTCTTTCTATGCTGAAAGATCTGGGCCTTTGCTACTTTTATACGCGGTACTATTACTATATGATGAAGCGCATCGATGTCGTTCGTGAACAGATGGGAATCGGAACGGTCTTTGACGTCCTTCGTCCTTTGACCAATCCGGCTCATGCCGCTTATGAAATCCTCGGCGTCAGCGAAGCTCATTTAGTCGAGCCCATGGCGCACGTCTTAGCGGCTCTCGGCGTCCGTCACGGCATGGTCGTCTACGGTAAGGACGGCAGTGATGAAATCTCGGCTGCGGCACCGACGACGATTTGTGAATTTACACCGGGCTCTTTCTCCACTTATGAAGTGCGGCCCGAAGACTTTACCTTGCCAGTGGCCTCGCGCCAGGATTTGGAAGGTGGGGTTCCGAAAACGAATGCCCTCATTACCAGGCGTATTTTTGATGGGGAAAAGAGCGGTGCCCGGACGGCCGTTCTCCTCAATGCCGGTGCCGGTCTTTATATCGGCGGGCAAGCGCAGGATTTTGCCTCCGGTGTCCGTAAAGCGGCCCGACTCATCGACAGCGGTTCGGCCCGTCAGAAATTGGACGACTTCATCGTCATGAGCCATCGCCTGGGCGAGGCTGAAAAAATGGAAATCATAGCAGACAGAGACCCTGAAGATATGGTATAATGAAGGGTAATGAAAATTTGATTATTACGTGAGGATC
Organism: Megasphaera sp. DISK 18; assembly: GCF_001682955.1. Taxonomy (NCBI): domain Bacteria; kingdom Bacillati; phylum Bacillota; class Negativicutes; order Veillonellales; family Veillonellaceae; genus Megasphaera; species Megasphaera sp. DISK 18. Next base: position 84,098 of record NZ_LUGJ01000001.1, on the reverse strand, counting down.
GCATTTCTATGAATGATAAATATTTAGGCTGGCTCCTTCATATCGGTGGGGGCTTATTAGTCATTTTAATGTTGCTGTCGATTCAACTCATGGCGCCTGATTTCTACTCGACCATGTACCGTTTGACGGTCAGCGGTGATTTGGATGGCTTGGCGGACTATATTGATTCCTTCGGATTTTATGCCGTCGGGCTCAGTATTTTCCTGATTGCCTTTGTCAATGCCATCGGCCTGCCGTCGATTCCCTTCCTGACGGTAAACGGCATCATCTTCGGCCTCATTCCGGGGATCCTCATCTCCTGGGTCGGCGAAGTCATCGGGATTGAAATCAGTTTCCGCCTGACGAGGACCCTGCTCCGCAAACAGGCACAGAAGGTTATTTCGCGGAGTAAGATGCTCGAGAAACTCGACTCGTACAGCTGTATCAAGACGGTCATGATGGGGCGGGCCATTCCGTATGCACCGAATGTCGTCGTTACGGCTTTCAGCGCCCTCAGCCATATCTCTTACCGGGACCACTTCATTGCTAACGTTTTGGGGAAGTTCCCGGCCGTCTTAGTCGAAGTGTGGCTCGGTCATGATTTGCTCCGCATTCAGGAACATTGGGGCCGCCTTATCGTCCTGGTCGCTATCGTCGCCTTTATTTACGGCATTATCTGGTGGCGGAAGCGATACATCAAAAAAAAGCGCCCTTATTGCAGTAAAGAACAGTCCTAAAAAGCGTTGTCTCTCAAAGACAGCGCTTTTTTTCGATGACCAGGCGTTTACCTTCCTTTTTCGGAAGTGGGAACGGCATAAAAAAAGAACTGCCGCGCAGCGACAGTTCTTTAGAATCCGGTTGAATCGGATTATTTTGCGAAATAACGAGCCAAGAGGCCATCGAAGACACGGCCGTGACGAGCTTCGTCTTTTGCCATTTCGTGGACCGTATCGTGGATAGCGTCGAGGTTGAGCTGTTTTGCAAGGGTTGCCAATTCTTTTTTACCAGCGCAGGCACCCTGTTCAGCAGCTGCACGCAGTTCGAGGTTTTTCTTCGTATCCGGGGTAACGACTTCACCGAGGAGTTCAGCAAATTTAGCAGCGTGTTCAGCTTCTTCAAAAGCGATGCGTTTGTAAGCTTCAGCAACTTCCGGATAGCCCTGGCGGTCCGCAACGCGGCTCATAGCGAGGTACATGCCGACTTCGCTGCATTCGCCGGTAAAGTTGAGATGGAGACCTTCGATAATGCGTTCGTCAACGCCTTCAGCGACACCTACGCGATGTTCGTCTGCATATTCTTTAACGCCGGCAACGAGTTCTGTGAATTTCGATTTCGGAGCACCGCACTGAGGACACTTTTCCGGAGCTTCCGTACCTTCATAAACAAAACCGCAGATGCTGCATACAAATTTTTTCATCATTCATTCCTCCTGAATTGCTTTATGGTTGTATATTCATGTAATCGTAACAAATAGAACGTATTTGTTACGGAATTATTATAACAAAGGGACCGGGCAAAATCAAGGATAATTTGTAAATAATTTTAATTGATAAGCGTTATTGATTAAATAATGAAAGCTAAGGGACAGAGAAAAAGCCTTTTATTGCATTTTATACATCAGTCTTATATAATAAGGATAGTATCCATAAAACAGAGAACGATGCCGTTCGTATATAGATGTAAATTTTGACGTGGAGGTACGCCTATGTGGAATAAAAAAGTTTCTTGCCTGTTAGCCGTGCTGGCCCTGTGCGGTACCATGGCTGCCGGTGCAGCAGATTATACGGTTTTGGAAAAGGCCGATAAAGTAGAAACGACAATTTATGGGACGACTCAGACGGGTTCCTTGAATGAACGGATTGCGTCGGTCGATAAACTGCTCAACGGAAAGTCAACTGTTTCCGGCAGTTTACAGGACAAAGCCAATTCGTTATATAAAGATGTATACGGTAACTCCGGGGCGGATTTATCTCTGCTCACGGCGGTCAATCTCCTGCAGTGGCAGTACTCCGGTCAGATTACGGCGGAACCGATTTTAGTCCGCGTCGAATCGATGGAACAGGATATCGACGGCAAGGTCATGACCGGTTCCTTGGAAGGGCGAGTCATGGCTCTTCGGCGGGCACTCTTGGGCAATACGAAATATATTTCTCAGCGAGTCATCATCCCGGCCAATATGGTAGTTACCATGACCAATCTTGATGAACTCAACTCAAAGACGATTCAAGAAGGCGATGTCGTACGCTTTACCGTTGCCGATGACGTCCTTGTCGGCGATGTCATTGCCATTCCCCGCGGCATGGAAGTAAACGGGACGGTTACCAAAGCCCGTAAATCAGGACGCTTTGGCAAAGACGGCAAAATCGAAATCATGTACGACCACGTTCGCGCAGCGGACGGTTCGCCCGTGGCCCTCATGGTCGGCGACAAGACGAAGGATCAATACAAACGGACGGCCGGTGCCGTCGGTGCTTCGGCTGCCGGTGCCGTCATCTTAGGCCCTGTCGGCTTAGTCGGAGGTCTCTTTGTCCACGGCAATGAAGTCGATATTCCGGCCGGCACGACGATGTATGCCGAAACGAAGGAAAATACAGAAGTCGTCGGTTTTAAGGAAAACGGTATCATGGACGATATGGAAACAGCCGATATGGCGGCCAGCGGCGTAACCGTTCCGTCATTTAATCCCGTCAGTGACAGCGATGTTGATGACAGTGCAGAGGCCGAACATGACGGAGACAGCAGCGAAGGTGATTTGCAGGCCGGCCTCAAAGCAGGGACGGTCACGCCTGTCGATTTAGAAAATACCGGCCACGATGATGAAACAGTCGTCCAGATTCAATCGAATACAGCAGGTGACGCGAATGAATAAAACATGGACAGCGGCAATGGTCGCTGCCTTGCTGCCGCTGACTTTTTCTATCAGGGCAGCCGATACGGATCAACTTTATACCGATAAGACCATGGCCGTTCCGGTGACGGAAAAGACGATTATTCCCGTCGATTTAGATAAGGCTGCGACGGCTCAGGATGTCGTCTTGCCTCAGCAGCCGGTCCATATGACAGCCGATAACCTTTTAGTCCGCAATTCCGATGGGTATGTGAAAAGCCGGGGCAATGTCGATATTCAGCAGGGGATGGAAGAAGTCCATGCCAATTATGTCGAAGGAAATACCAATACCGGCATTTATCATACGACAGGTCCCGTCGTCTATGTCAACGAGACCAATGCCTTGACGGGCAAAGATGTTACCTATAACAGTAAGACCAGCAGCATGAACATGGATAACATTGAAGGCTTTATCGGCCCGACGACGTATATTCGCGGCACCGATGCCGAAATGTACGACAACATCGGCTATGTAAAGCACGGCCTCATTACGACGCCTCATGCCGTCGCCAAGACGCCGGACTATTACATTACCGGTGACGATATCCGCATTTATCCCGGCGAAAAGTTTACGTCTGAAAATACGGCACTATGGTTTAAGCACGTCCGCCTGTTTACGTATGGCCACTACGAAGGCCGTCTCGATAATCGACAGAATACGCGGCCTTATCTCTTTACCTTGCTGCCCCGTCCGACCTATAACAGCGATGACGGATTTGGCGTCCGAGGCTATGCCAATATACCCCTCAATGAGTCCGGGGATTTGAGCTTCTATGCCAGCTATGCCTTAGGCAGCAAGATTGGATTCAAACCGGCAGCGCGTATTCAAAAGAACACAAAGTACGGTACTTTCCGCTTTGGCTACAGTAAAGAAGAAAGTACCGATAACGACGATAATATCTGGGCTACGAAGTGGCCGGAACTCGAGTACTTTGCGCCTCGCATCAATCTCGGCTCGACGGGGATATACATCGACTCCAGAGCCAGCTGGGGCCGCTGGGCCGAAGACGGCGTCAAGACCGGCACTCACAAGGGGTTCCGGACGGAAATCACTCACGTTCCCATTCACTTGTGGACCAAGGCAAACCTCAGGTTCTTTGCCGGCTACCGTAAGGACTTGTACTCGACTAAAGATGCCCAGCGCCGCGATCCTTATTCAGGGGTCATCCTGAACCAAGGCATCAACGATCGTCTGTGGACCAGTTTCTGGTACAAGAAGCATAATGTCAGCGGCTACACGCCGTATCGCTTCGATACCCTGGACAAGCCGCGACAGAAAGGTTTTTCCGTCGGATATGTCCTGACCCCGCGGGATACGGTCATCTTCTCCTTGGCTCAGAATCTCGATAACAATGATATTGCAACCCGAAATTATACGTGGGTCCGCGACCTCCACTCTTTTATCGCCATCATTACCTACAAGCAGGTTGAAAAAGAGTGGCAAGTTAAGGTACAGGCTAAGGACTTTGACTTGTAAGATATGGAAGTAAAAAGTTATAGAGGGGGACTGTCCGATGAAGGCAGTCCCTTTATTTGTAGTTTTACGGTAATTTTACAGCCGATTTTCTCGCGATTAGGTTATAATAAGTATAAAATAGCCTTATTGTTTTTATGAAAGGAATGTGTTCCTATGCCTTTGATTTACTGTGTGGAAGATGATGAAAATATCCGTGAACTCGTCGGTTATGCCCTGCGCAGTCAGGATTTTGAGGTAGAGACCTTTGCCGACAGCCGGGAATTTTGGCCGGCTCTTGAAAATCGGATGCCGGCCTTGTTGCTGCTCGATATCATGATGCCCGGTGAAAGCGGCAATGACATCCTCGACAAACTGCATAAATCGCCGCAGTATAAGTCTCTGCCGGTCATTATGCTGACGGCTAAGACCAGCGAATATGATATCGTCAAAGGCCTTGACGGCGGTGCCGACGACTACGTCTGCAAACCCTTTGGAATCGTCGAGCTCATTTCCCGTATCCGCGCCGTCCTGCGCCGGTCGACACGACAGAGTACGGAAACCAACGTCTATACTTATGGCTTGGTGACCCTCGATCAGGAAAAACATACCGTTTCCGTCGACGGAAAGCCCTGTCATCTGACCGTCAAGGAGTTTGAACTTCTCAGATACCTTTTGGTCAATACGGACATCGTTTTGAAACGAGAACAGATCATGGAAGCCGTTTGGGGCTTTACCTATGAAGGGGAAAGCCGGACCATCGACATGCATATCAAGAGCCTGCGGCAGAAACTCGGGGACGGCGGCAAGATCATCCATACCGTTCGCGGCGTAGGCTATGTCATCGGAGGCGGCCTATGAAGCGTAAGGTCTACGCCAGCCTGCTGGTCATGGGGCTGGCCTGCATGGCCGTCACGCTGCTCATATCGACTTGGTTTTTTTGGAACTCTACGCAACGCCAAATCCAGCAGGAATTGGAAATGACGATGAATGTCGTGGAAACGACGATTGAAGAAGGCAATGATACGACGCTGTACCTGCAAAAAATGGGCTTTCATAATAATGACGGCCTGCGCATTACCTGGATCAGTACGTATGGTGTCGTCCTCTTTGAATCAGATTATGATAAGGGCGTCATGGAGAATCATTTAGAACGTCCTGAGGTAAGAGCCGCTATCGCCAATGGGGAAGGCATGGCCGTCCGTGATTCGCAGACCGTTTCCAAGGCCTTGTACTACTATGCCAAGCGATTGCCTGACGGAACGATTTTACGGGTCAGTCTCGAGCGGGATACTTTTTATGCTCACTTCTTGAACCTCCTTCCTTGGACGCTGCTTCTCTTAGGTCTGTCGGCCTTGGCCTGTGTCAGGGCGTCGCGTATTCTGACAGCCAGTCTTCTCAGTCCTTTGCGGCAGACGGCACTTTTTATTCGCCAAATCAATGATGTCAACGTTAAGATGACGGAACCTCCGTCGGTCGATCATGAGCTGCAGCCTTTGGTCGATAAGATCTTCTTCCAAAGTCAGACCATTACCGACAACTTGCGAAGTTTGGAGCAGCAGCGGAACATGATGCGCCTTATCATGGAAAACCTTCAGGAAGGCGTCATCCTGACCGACAAATCTTACGGCATTGCCGGCCTCAATCTGAGGGCTGCTCACTTTTTAGGCGCCGATCATACCCAGGCGCTGCTGCAGCGCAACTTAAAGGAACTCATGCCCGACGCGCCGTGGAGCCACTTGCAGCATTTAGAAGGGGTCTGCGAAGAAAAATTGATCCGAGCGGACCGCCGCTATCTCTTGACGATTCAGCCGGTCTATAAAGATGATGATTTTTATGGGATGCTGTTTATCGTCGACGACGTGACGGAACAAGAACGGCGGGAACAGCTGCGGCGGGAATTTACGTCCAATGTATCCCATGAATTAAAGACACCTCTCACGTCGATCAGCGGCTTTGCCGAAGTGCTGTCGACGGGAATCTGTACTAATAAGGACGATATCGTCCATTTTGGTACCCTCATTCGCAAAGAAGCCCTGCGCCTCTTGCAGATGATTGAAGAAATCATGCACCTGGCCCGCATCGAAGATGGTAAACGCCAGATAAAGATGGAAGACGTAGACCTTCGCGAACTTATTCAAGAAATCGTCGAATTTATGGAACCGGTCCTCATGGAGAAAAAGGTAACCATCCATTGTACGATGGATGATACGACAATCCTCGGCGACCGCGGCCTGTGCCGGGAACTCATTATGAACCTCCTCGACAATGCCGTGAAGTACAACCGCCCGGGTGGTCACGTTTACGTTACCGTCCGCCATGACGGTCACCGTGCCGTTTTGATCGTTCGCGACACGGGAATCGGCATTCCGGAAGATAAGCAGAAGCGAGTCTTCGAACGCTTTTACCGTGCTGACTCCAGTCGCTCTCAGAAAATCAAGGGTACCGGCCTGGGACTTGCTATCGTCAAACACATTGTCGAACAGCATCACGGTACGATTGCCCTTACCAGTAAAGAAAACGAAGGAACTGAAATCACCATTACCTTCCAGGCCTGATCAGGCCTGGCGGGGAGTGGTGATTTTTTTACAATATTTTACAATACATACATCCAAACCTTACATCCTGTTGATAGGATAAGACTGTATTCAGAATCAGGAATATCTTTCAGATTCTTTTATTTAAAGGAGAGGATTTCGTTATGAAGTTGAAAAAATTAGTTCTCATCGCTTTGGCAGCCACTATGGCTATTGGCGTCGCTGGTTGCGGAAGTCAGCAGCAGAGTAGTGATTCGTCCAAACAAGCGAGCGTTTCCGGAAGTATTACTGGCTCTGGTTCTTCGGCCTTGCTGCCTTTAGTTAAAGACGCAGCTGAAAAATTCAAGGCAACGAACAAAGACGTCACCATTACCCTCAATGCCGGCGGTTCCGGTACGGGTCTGAAACAGGTTTCTGATGGTTCTGTTGATATGGGGAACTCCGACGTACCGGCCGAAACGAAACTCGATAAAGAAAAAGCCGACAAATTGGAAGACCATAAAGTCGCTGTTATGACCGTTGCTACGATCATCAATAAAGACGTAGGCGTTAAAAACTTGACGCGTCAGCAGCTGCAGGACATCTTCACGGCTAAAGTTACGAACTGGAAAGATGTTGGCGGTCAGGATATGCCGATCGTATTGGTAACGCGTCCGAAGACCTCCGGTACTCGCGCACTCTTCCAGAAATATGCTATCAACGGTGCTGAAGAAGCCGACAACAAATCCCTTGAAACGGATAACTCCGGCATTCTTATTCAGAGCGTTTCCCAGAACCCCGGTGCTATCGGCTATGTCGCATTGCCGTACTTGCTGAACAATGATTCCGTCGGCGTCGTTTCCATCGATGGCGTAGAACCTACTTTGGAAAATACCTACAACGGTAAATACAGCGTATGGGGCTACGAACATATCTACACGAGCAAAGATCCGAAACCGGCTGTTAAAGCTTTCATCGAATACATCACAGGTGCCGAATACGGCAAACGTATCGAAGAACTTGGCTACGGCGTAAGCTCGAAGATGCAGACGAAAGAAGTTCATTAATTTATTGGAGGAACGGGTATGAATGCAATCGAAACGGTGGTCCAAAGGGCCCATCGTAACGAGAAAGCAGCCAAAACGTTCATCACCATTTGCGGCATCGGTATGGCACTGGTGCCGCTTCTCATTGGCGCTTTTCTCTTTGTTAAAGGTACAGATACGTTTTTCACTTTTGGCCACAGCGTAACTGAATTTCTCTTTTCCGGTCAATGGAAACCGAGCGATACGGCCGAAGGCGGCGGTCAAATCGGGGCTGCTATGTTCTTGGCAGGTTCACTGGTTACGTGTCTGTTGGCGTTACTTATTTCCTTGCCCTTCAGCCTGGCCTCGTCAATTTATATGACTGAAATCGCGACGCCCCAGCGGCGCCGCCTGATTCAGCCGGCTATCGAATTATTTACGGGCATTCCTTCTGTTGTTTATGGCTTTGTCGGCATGACCGTGCTCATTCCGGCTTTGCGCCATATATTCCCCATGCCGTTTGGCTTTTCTGTCTTAGCTGCCGGTATCGTCTTGGCCGTCATGATTTTCCCGACGATTACGACGATGTCTGCCGACGCGATGGCGGCTGTTCCCAAATCGTGGCGCGAAGCTTCTTACGGCCTCGGCGCGACTCGCTGGGAAACGATTGCTCACGTCGTACTTCCTGCGGCTAAGAGTGGTATTTTCACCGGCATTATCCTGGGCCTGGCCCGTGCCTTGGGCGAAGCCTTGGCTGTTGCTATGGTTATCGGTCAGATGAAAGTCTTCCCGACGTCCTTGTTCCTGCCGGCCAGCACGCTTACGACGGCAATCTCTGCGGATATGGGGGGCGCGATGGAAGGCGGCGAATACAATGCCGCATTGTGGACGATGGCCTTGCTCTTGTTCCTGTTGTCGTTCCTGTTCATTTTTATTATCCACCAGATCAATGCCGCTTCCGAATTAAAAGGAGGACGGAGTTAATATGACAAGTATTGAAACCAAAAAAAGTAAAGATAAAATGATGACCGCACTTTTTACGTGCGGCGCAGCCTTTGCTGTCGTATTGCTGATTGCCTTCGTTCTGTACGTCGTCGTCAGCGGCATAAGCGGCATGACACCGCAACTCTTATCCTTTACCGGTGCCGGCTTAGGAAACATGTTCTTTAATACGATCTATTTAGTCGTATTAGCCTTGGTTGCCAGTGCGATTATCGGTATTCCGGCAGGTATCTTCCTGGCTGAATACGCGAAAAAAGGACGCATTACCCATTGGGTCCGCATGGCTGTTGAAACCTTGGCATCCTTGCCGTCTATCGTCGTCGGCTTGTTCGGTTACTTGGTCTTCATCGTCATGACCGGTTCCCAGTGGAACCTCATGGCCGGTGCTTTGGCCGTATCCATTCTGACCTTGCCCTTGGTTACGTCGGTTACAGAAGATGCTCTGCGCAACTTACCGTCCAGTTACCGCAACGGCAGTTTGGGCCTCGGCGCCTCCCATTGGCAGACCATTTGGCACGTTCTCTTGCCGGCCTGCTTCCCCCGTATCATGACCGGCCTTATCATGGCTGCCGGCCGTGGTTTTGGTGAAGCTGCTGCTTTGATGTTCACCGCCGGTATGTCGACGGATATTGACTGGACTAACTGGGATATTACGACCAAGTCGAGTCCTCTTAACCCCTTCCGTCCCGGCGAAACCTTGGCCCTGCACATCTGGGCTCTGCGTACGGAAGCCCTTCATCCTGATGCAGCGCAGCAGGCTGCGGCATCTTCTGCAATCCTGATGATCATGGTCTTGGTCTTCAGCTTACTGGCACGCTATTTAAGCTATCGAATCGATAAGAAAATGGGAGGAAACAACTAATGTCAGAAATTACTACGACCCTGACGGGTTTTTCGGCAGCTACTATTGAAAAGAAACAGGCTGCTGACGCTGTACAGGACGGCGCACAGAGCACGACCGGTGCAGCGGAATACACCTTTGATGTCAGCAACATGGATCTCTTCTACGATGAGTACCAGGCATTAAAAGACATCAACATGAAAATCCGTAAAAATGAAATCACGGCTCTCATCGGCCCTTCAGGCTGTGGGAAATCGACCTTCCTCAAAACCTTGAATCGTATGAACGACTGGGTTGAAGGCTGCCGTGTCACCGGCGACATCCGCTTTGAAGGTCAGGATATCTTCAAAGAAGTCGATCCCTTGGCCCTTCGCTACCGTGTCGGCATGGTTTTCCAGCAGCCGACGCCGTTCCCGAAGAGCGTTTATGAAAACATTGCCTACGGTCCCCGAGTCCAGGGCATCAACGATAAGAAGAAACTCGATGAAATCGTTGAAAGAAGCCTGCGCCAGGCTGCCTGCTGGGATGAAATGAAGGACCGTCTTAATAAGAGCGCCCTCGGCTTGTCCGGCGGTCAGCAGCAGCGTCTGTGCATCGCCCGTACCTTGGCGGCAGATCCGTCGGTCATCCTCATGGACGAACCGACTTCGGCTTTGGACCCGATTTCGACGCAGAAAATCGAAGATCTGGCCTTGGAATTAAAAGAAAAATATACCATTGTCATCGTTACCCACAGCATGCAGCAAGCTCGCCGTATTTCTGATAAAACGGCATTCTTCCTCTTAGGGGAACTTATTGAGTACGATAATACACTGGATATGTTCACCAATCCGTCGAATCCCAAGACAGAAGAATATATTACCGGCCGTTTCGGCTAAGAGGAGGAAAGGGACTTATGCTGGAAATTTATGAAAAAGAATTGGCCGAGCTGAAGCAGGATATGATCGGCTTGGGCATGAAAGTAGAACAGGCCGTAGAAAGCACGTGGAAGGCCTTGGAACGCAAAGATGTCGAATTGGCTCAGCGTATCTTCGATGGCGACGATGCCATCGATGAACTGGTCAAATCGTGCATGAAAAAAGACTTGACGATTAGTTTGATGCAAGGTCCCGTGGCGGCTGATTATCGGAGCTTGATGGCGACGCTGAAAATCCTCTCCGACTTAGAACGCATTGCCGATCATTGCGCTGATATCAGCCACTACGTCATCCACTTGAAACAGACTAACCATGACGTACCCTTGCCGGCAGGCGTAAAGGAAATGTACGGTGTCATGTCCTCTATGGTCAGTGACGTCATCGACTTCTACAAAGAACGCGGCACGTCATCCCAAGCAGAATTTATGCGGGATAAAGACGATATCGTCGACCAGGCTTTCAACAACCTGATGCTCGACCTGTCGGCCGAAATGACTAAGCATCCGGAAAATTCCAAAGATTACATCGACTTAGTCTTGGTTATTAAGTACATCGAACGAATGGCTGACCATACAAACAACATTGCTGAATGGCTCATCTATCGCGATACCAACGAAATTCGAATCTAAACTGCGAGTTTTACGAAACATAAAGTCCCATAAGTTATGCTTGGCGTAACTTATGGGACTTTGTTTATACAAAAAAAGGTACTATCCTTGGTTAGACGAAAAGGGTATGAAATAAGGGAATCTTTTTCGAGATGGAGAGGAATCGTCACTAATGAAGGGATACGGTGTCTGGTAAACTCTTGGAATAACATTCTGGAATTTTCGTGCGTTGAAGAGAATTTGAAACGGTGAAGCCATTCAGGAAGCAATCGTTCTGAAAGATGAAGGAGCATGCTGCGACGGCTTGGGGTATAGGGGATGGAGTCTGATATATGACCTCTTAAAGGCCAGCGTGAGAAAAAGGCTGTAAGTCTTTGTTGAGAGGCTTTAAGAGCTATTCAGGACGAAAAAAACGCAGCCCCGAATGGGAGCTGCGTTTTAAGGTCTTGAAATCAATATTCCGGAGGCATATTCTTTTGAGTATGGGGCATGGAGAGTGCATCGCCCGGGTATTGGTGATATTTGACCGGAGAGGAGGTGAAGCCGCGGCCGACGACTTCCGAGGCATCGCTGATGATCATGAAGGCCTGGGGATCGAGTTTGTTGACGATTTCTTTGACCTTGGCTACTTCCGTCAATTTGATGACGGCGTAGATGACTCGCTTGTCCTGCATGGTATAGGCACCCTGGCCGTGGATATAGGTGGCGCCATGACCGATGTAGCGCATGAGGACCTGAGCGATGGGTGTCGAGCGGTTGGAAATGATGAGAACACTTTTTCGCTGTTTCAGGCCGAGGACGACTTTATTGGTAATGAAGGCGGCGATATAGATGGCGACGAAGGTCAGGACGGCTCGTTCCAAGGAGAACATGTAAGCTGCTGCTGACAAGATGACCAGGTTGAGAATCATCGTGACCGTCCCCATTTCCAGGGAATAGTATTTTTTGACGATAGCGCCGATGACGTCGAGGCCGCCGCTGTTGCCGTTATATTTGTAAATGATGCCAAAGCCGATACCCGACAGGATACCGCCGGTAATGGACGAGAGCATGGGATCATCCATGATCTTCCACGTCGATAAGAAGGCCGTGGCGTCGGCTAAAATGGAAAGCATAATGGTGCCGACGATGCTGAGGAGGGTGTACCGCCGTCCCATGAATTTGTAGCAGGCGATCATGATCGGGATGTTGAGGATGAATATCCCGGTCCCGACAGGAAGACCCGTTGCAAAATAAATCATGATCGCTGCGCCGCTGATGCCGCTGCTCAATAAATGGAAGGGGATGAAGAAAGCATTCATCCCGACGACGACGACCAGGCTGCCGACGAAGGAAGCAATGTAAGGAACCGCTAATTCCCAAAGAGTCTGGGCTGGTAACAAATTTTGTGCCGGTAATAAGTTTTTCATAATTTTTCCCCCAGTTTGAATGAACAATTGTAAAGCAAAGGAAAAAACGGTATAATCATGATAGCATAATTGAAGTTTCTGTGCATTCGTACAGGATGCTGTGAAGGCAGTAAATCCCTGCTTTGTCTCATTATAACATAGAGAATTTTTTAATCAATAAGGCAGGGCACATTTTATACATGGAGTGACAGTATGACTGAAATAGTAGAAACCGGATATGGAAAAATTAACTTAGCGTTAGCGATTACAGGCGCTCGAGAGGATGGTTATCACAATATCGATACGATCTTTCAATCCATCGGTCTCTGTGATACGGTAACGCTAAGGGACGCGGAAGAATTTCAGTTAACCTGTTCCGTCGAGTCACTGCCTTGCGATGAAACGAATTTGGCCTACCGGGCATGGAAAGCGCTCTGTCCATACAAAAAGGACAATCATGGCGTGACTATCCACATTGAAAAAAGGATTCCCATTGCCGCCGGCCTTGCCGGAGGTAGTACGGACTGTGCCGCTGTTTTGCGCGGGCTGAATCGGTTGTGGGAGCTCTCTTTATCGCAGCAGGAATTATGCCGTATCGGTGCTAAACTCGGCGCCGATGTGCCTTTTTGCATCTGCGGCGGGACCATGCGCGGGACCGGGATTGGCGAGCAGCTTCGAAGGCTTCCGTCATTGCCGTCCTGGCCTGTCGTCGTGCTTCACCCACGCGTTGCGGTACAGACGAAACGAGCCTATGCCCTCTTTGACGGCAAAAAAAAGACCGGCACCATTGATGTCGACGCCGTCGAAGCAGCTATTCGTCAAGGGCAGTTCGAATCTGTGACGACCGCCATGGGAAATACCTTTGAGGAACTGGTGATGCCCGACGTGCCTCAAGTGATCCGGTGCCGGGAACGCCTTGCCTCTATGGGACTGCAGCCGCTCATGGCCGGCAGTGGCCCTACGGTCTTTGCTTTGGTTCCGCCACTGCGGGAAGAGGACGTACGACGTCGGGTGATGACTTGGACTGATGTTGATCCCTATATGACTACCATAGTGAAACGAGAGGACGGTGAATACTGATCGATGCAAAAGCAAACGAAAAGGCATGCCTTAGAACCGATAAAATTAGATGCTTACCGACCGCTGCGGGAAGTCGTCAGCGAGGCCTTGCGTCAGGCCATTAAAGACGGCGTATTGAAGCCCGGTGAGCGGCTGATGGAAATCCAACTGGCTGAGGAATTGGGCGTCAGCCGGACGCCGATTCGCGAGGCTATCCGAAAATTGGAACTTGAAGGTTTCGTCGTCATGGTGCCGCGGCGCGGAACCTATGTAGCCGATATTTCTTTAAAGGATATCGCGCAGGTTTTCGAAATCCGAAGCGCCTTGGAAGAACTGGCAGCCGGCCTTGCTGCCGAGCGAATTACGCCGGATGAATTAGAATATTTGGAACGGATTCTCGTCGAAATCAATGAATATATTGACAATGACCAGTTTGATAAGATCGTCGATGCCGACATTCGCTTCCACGACGTTTTGTACCACGCCAGCCGAAATCAACGCCTGGTTGATATCTTGAACAATTTACGCGAACAGATGCTTCGCTTTCGCTCCATTTCCATGCACTATCCCGGCCGTCTGGCGGCAACCTGGGAGGAACATCGGCAGATGGTAGAAAATATTGCCGATCATAATAGCGCCATGGCGCGAAAAGTGGCTAAAAAACATATGGAAAATTCAGAACGCACCCTGCTGAAAGGGATTCGCCAAGATGAAGAATCGGCTCGACGCGTCCATGAATTATTCCCTCATCAAGACGGATAAGGAAGGGACTTTCAAATGGGACATTTTTTACTCGACCATTTTCACGAAATTCATGAACGTTCTGAGCACATGGAAGACTTTGAAAACTTTCTCTATGTTTTGACCTATATTTTGTTTGTCTGTTTATTCATACGCTCCCTTGTCGCCTTGTATATGGGACATTGGAATCTATTTTAATAGAAGGATATTTTTATGAAAACCTATTCACTTCCTTTTGGGAAAGGGGAACAGCAGATTTCCCTTGATGAAACACACATATTATATGATTTACATGGGAATCATGTAAAAGCCGTCTCCGATGAGGCCGCCGCTGTCCGAAAGGCCCTGCGCCAACCCATTGACAGCCTTCCCTTGGCTGACGTCGTAGCACCCGGGGACACCGTAGCCATCATCGTCAGCGACATTACCCGCCCCGTCCATACGGCACAGATGCTGCCGGTCATTGTAAACGAATTGAATCTGGCAGGTATTCCTGATGAGCAGATCAAGGTCATTACGGCCCAAGGGACTCACCGGGCTCATACGCCGGAAGAAGATGAAGTGGTCTGCGGTAAAGAAATGGTACGTCGTCTTACCATCATCAATCATGACTGCCGCGATAAGGAAAACCTCTTAAAAGTCGGGACGACGACGCACGGCAATGAGGTCTGGCTTAATGCCGAAGCCGTTCGGGCCGATAAGGTTATCGTGACCGGTGCCGTATCCTTCCATCCTATGGCCGGGTTTGGCGGCGGCCGTAAAGCTGTCTTGCCGGGAATTGCCGGCTATGAAACGATTATGCGCAACCATGCCTTGGCGCTTACTGAAGATTTTGGCGGCGGCTGCAATGAACGCTGTGAAACGAGCCTCTTAGAGGATAACCCCCTTCACGACGATATGAAGCAGGCCGCGGCATTGCTGAATCCTTGCTTCCTGGTCAATACCGTCTTTTCGGCAGACGGGGAGCTGGCTGAAGTCGTCGGCGGTCACTGGTATACCGCCTGGAAGAAGGGCTGTGATGACCTTCTTTCCTTTGCCAGCGTGCCTATTGCTGAAAGGGCAGATATCACCTTGGCCTCGGCCGGCGGCTATCCTAAGGACATGAACCTCTATCAGAGCATGAAGGCTCCTATGAATGCCGTCTTTGCGACGAAACCCGGCGGCACGATGATCCTCACCCTCGACTGCCCCGATATCAAAGAACCGGCCGTCTTTACGGACTGGTTCTTCCGCAGCGACATGACGGCTTTTGAACGGGACCTGCGGGCCGACTTTTCCATTCCGGCCTTTGTAGCCTTCAAGTCACACTGTATTTTCCGTTCCATGCAGGCTGTCTATGTCGTAACCCGGCCTGAAAACTTTGATATCATTCGTCAGAGCGGTCTCATCCCGACGGCGTCTTTGGAAGAGGCCTGGGCAAAAGCACAGGAAAACCTTCCTAAAGATTATACCGTTACCGTCATGGGCCATGCGGCAGCGACCTTTCCCGTATTATAAGGAATCTTTTTCAGCATCTGCCGTCGCGAACGATAGATACAGCAAGCTGTCTTTTTAGACAGCTTCTTTTTTTTATATAAAACCCATGGATTTAACCGTTCTTTAAGATATGGGGAAGATATAAATAAAATGATAAAGGGATATATCCTTTTTTTGAAATTTTAGAGACAAATAGGGGCGCCTGTACTATAATAATCATAAAATTAAAAAAAAGCAGTTGCGCTGGGCGAAACCTCAGTTCCATTTCTGCGAAACAGCAAAGGGGATTTTACGATGGAAAAATATAATCCGGTTACGGATGAAGTGTTAGAAGCTTTAAAAAATGCCGTTGGCGATAAATACGTCAAGACCGATCCGGCCATCCTCGACGTGTATAAATCGGATGAAAGCCTGGCGCCGTCTTTTTGGAGGACGCCGGAAGTCGTCGTCTTGCCGGCGAATACCGAAGAGATTTCTGAGGTCCTTCAGATTGCCAACCGATTTGGCGTCCCGGTCACGCCGCGCAGTGCCGGTACCAGCGTCAGCTGCGGCGCCGTTCCGGCCTATGAAGGCATCGTCCTGCTCATGGAACGGATGAATAGAATCCTTGAGCTGGACGAAGACGGCATGTATATGACTGTTGAAGCCGGCGTTCGGACGATTGACATTCAAAATGCAGCCCGCGAAAAGGGACTGCTCTACGCCGGTGACCCCTGCAGTTCCGACAGCTGCCTCATTGGCGGCAACTTGGCAACCAATGCCGGCGGCAATAAGGCCGTCCGTTACGGTACGACCCGCCACCAGGTCTATGCCATCGAAGCCGTCTTGCCGACGGGGAAAATCGTAAACCTTGGGGCGAATCTTCAGAAATGTTCTACGGGATTCTGTTTGGATCAACTGATCATCGGTTCCGAAGGGACGCTGGGCATCATTACCAAAGCGACGCTGAAACTCGTGCCACTGCCGCCGTATAAACTCGATGTCCTGGCCGTCTTTACCGACCTTGCCAAGGCGACAGCCCTGGTCCCGAAACTCATTAAGGCCGGCCTCAATCCGACGTCGGTCGAATTCATGGACAATAATTTCGTCCGCAGCGCCAGCGATTACAGTGACTTGAAGCTGCCCCATTACGAAGACGGCTGTTATGACATCATTTCTATTGAAACTTTCAACGAAGATGAATTGGACGATAAGATGGAAAAACTGGCGGCCGTCTGTGAAGAATGCGGAGCGACAGACATCGTCGAAGCCGACGACCGGGTATGGAAGGTCCGCCGCAACTGTCTGGAAAGCACAAGGGCTTTTTCAAAAGTCGCTACGTCGGAAGATTTAGTCGTTCCCGTTCCTAAGATTGCTGACTGCATTCAGCATTTGGTCAACGAAAGTAAAAAATACGACTTTCGTATTTTCTGCCTGGCCCACGCCGGTGACGGCAACCTGCATTTCCAGATTTTAAAATGTGACATGAGCGATGAAGCTTGGGAACAGCAATTGAAGGACTTCCGGTCGACGGCGTATACTTATGTATATAATCTGGGAGGCCGTCTGTCCGGTGAACACGGAATCGGTTTGAAGCGGCTCAAGTATATGGAAGAATATACGGACCCGGCTGAACTCGACCTGATGAAGACCTTGAAAAGCGCCGTAGATCCTAAGTGGATATTGAATCCGGGCAAGGTTATTGAACAACCCTCTAATTTTTGAGAATTTATTTTCATAAAGCAGGTATAAACTATATGGACTTTATTGTTTAAAGTTTGTACTTAATATTATAAAAAATAAACTTATTGTTAATAAAAAAACTATTGGACAAATGCGGCCATTTCATGATATACTACAATAAACGATAATAAATATCAACGAACATTAAAATAGTATTAAAAAAATAGTATTAAAATATTACATAGTAAAAGGAGATGTTGAGATGAACGCCATTGTAGTATATTCATCCCAGACCGGCCGCACCAAACAGATTGCCGAGGCCGTTGTATCCGGTCTTCCGGAAGGGACGCCCTGCGTCAGCGTCGATGAAATGCCGAAAGATCTTTCCGGTTATGACTGCGTTTTTGTCGGCTTTTGGAGCGATAAAGATCAGGCTGATCCCAAAGGTCAGGAAGCTTTGAGACAGATTAAAAACAACAACGTAGCTGTTTTTGCAACCCTTCATGATGATCCCTATTCGGACCAGGCTTCGAAACACCTGCGCGGTGCTGTGGAACTCTTAAAACCCGGCAGTGGCGTCATCGGAACCTATGTCACCTGGACGGATAAAGATAAATACATGCAGGTTCCCGTCGATGAAAGCGAATTGAACCTCGATCAGGCTCGGGCTTTTGCGCAAGATACGATGAGCCGTGTTCAAAAACAGTAGCCCTTAAGGCTGTGAAAAGACCTCAGATTACCGTTGTAATCCGAGGTCTTTTTTGTAAGCATCATTACTTTGTTCCGGGCTGATGTAGCCTTGTTCGGTCATGAGGGTCAAGACGATTTTTTGACGGGCTTTGGCAGCCTGATAGTTTTGCAGGGGGTTATAATAGGTCGGAGCCTGTACCAGGCCGGCCAGCATGGAGGCTTGGGCCAGGTCTAATTTTTCCGGCGACGTTGTAAAATAGGTCCGGGCAGCATCGTCGATGCCCGTGGCGTTAGCGCCAAAATATGCCGTATTGAGGTAAATCTCTAAAATTTCATCTTTGCTGTAATTCTGTTCCAATAAGAAGGCCATGACGAATTCCTGGGCTTTTCGGGCGATGGTCCGGTCTTGGGACAGAAAGACATTTTTTACGACTTGCTGGCTCAGGGTACTGCCGCCTTCTACGGTTTCACCGGATTGAATATTGGTCAAAATAGCCCGACCGATACCGATGGGGTCGATGGCTCCATGGGAATAGAAGCGGCGGTCTTCGGTGGCGACGACGGCGTGCTGCATCGGTTTGGAGATGGCTCCGATAGCCACATAGACGGGGATCTTTTTGATTTTGGCATCCATGGCCTGATGAAAGTGTAAATAGGGATAAAGACTGGCTTCAAGAGGCTGGAGCGGGGCCGGCCAAGTCCCTTGGGGCTCGGTTGTTTCCTTTATCCGGCTCGTTGTCCCGGTCGGCGGCTTCGTCGTTTTCGTGGTGTCGAAGACGATATTCCAGCCGGCGCAGAGGACAAAGGCCAAGATGAAAATGGCGATGTATTTTCGTTTCATCACATTCCTCCTATTAAACATCCCTATTATACTATACTTTAGAGGCCGATGGAACTTTGAGACGGCTTAAAAAAACATGTAAAATTTTTATGCAAAATACTTGCATAATTTTTCTATCTGATGTATACTATCAAACGTAGACAGAATAAAACTTACCAACAATCGCAGTCGTTCATTCGATAGAGGAGGAACTTATCATGAGCAATACGAAAAAAGAGATTAAAAAAATTGTCCTTGCCTATTCCGGCGGACTCGATACATCAGTCATCATTCCCTGGTTAAAGGAAAACTACCCCGGCGCTGAAGTCATCGCTGCCTGTGCTGACGTCGGCCAGCCGGACGACTTTGAAGCCATTGAAAAGAAAGCCTATGCTTCCGGTGCTTCTAAAGTGTACGTCATGGATATCAAGAAAGAATTCATGGAAGAATACGTATGGCCGACGGTAAAAGCCGGCGCCGTCTATGAAGGAAAATACCTCCTTGGCACGTCCTTTGCCCGTCCGCTCATTTCTAAGAAACTCGTTGAAGTCGCTAAAAAAGAAGGGGCTGAAGCCATTGCCCATGGTGCTACGGGTAAGGGGAATGACCAGGTTCGCTTTGAATTGACGGTCAAAGCCCTGGCTCCGGAAATGACCTTGATTGCACCGTGGCGGATGTGGGACCTCAAATCTCGTGAAGACGAACTGGCTTATGCTGAAGCCCACAACGTTCCTATCGACTATAAATCGGAAGAAAATCCCTATCCCTACAGCATGGACTGGAATATTTGGCATTTGAGCCATGAAGGTGATGACCTCGAAGATCCGGCCAATGCCCCGAAAGACATGGTATACATGGTCACCAAGACGCCGGAACAGGCTCCGGACGCTCCGGAATACGTTACCATCGATTTTGAAAAAGGGATTCCCGTCGCCGTCAATGGTGAAAAACACGACGCCGTTACCTTGATTACGGTCCTCAATGAAATCGGTGCCCGCAATGGTGTCGGCATCGTCGATATCGTTGAAAACCGTTTGGTCGGCATGAAGAGCCGCGGTATTTACGAAAACCCGGGCGGTGCCATCCTCATGTATGCTCACAGAGAATTGGAATACCTCTGCCTCGACCGCGACACCTTCCACTATAAAGAAACGGCAGCCAACAAGTTTGCCGAACTCGTCTATGACGGTAAATGGTTCTCGCCGCTTCGCGAAGCTCTTTCGGCCTTCGTCGATGAAACGCAGCAGACCGTTACCGGTCAGGTTATTTTGAAACTCTACAAGGGCAATATCATCAGTGCCGGCTCGACGTCGCCTTATTCTTTATACAATGAAGAATTCGTCACCTTTGGTGAAGACGATGTCTATGACCAGACGGATGCTGAAGGGTTCATCAACCTCTTCGGACTGCCCCTCAAGATGCGTGCCCTGATGAAGCAGCATGTTGAAAAGCAGGGTAAATAATAAGGAGCGAATGATATGAAGTTATGGGGCGGCCGGTTCACTAAGGCCACAGATAAAAGTGTAGAAGCCTTCAATGCATCCATCCAGTTCGACTGCCGGATGTACGCCGAAGATATTTGCGGCAGCATCGCCCACGCGACGATGCTGGCCAAGGAAGGCATCATTTCAGAAGCGGATAAGGACGCCATCGTAAAGGGCTTGAAGGTTATTTTCCAGCAAATCGAGGACGGGAATTTTGATTTTTCTGTCGAACTCGAAGATATTCATATGAATATTGAAAAGAGACTGACCGATGCCATTGGCGAAGCGGGAAAACGCCTTCATACGGGGCGGAGCCGCAACGATCAGGTAGCCCTCGATACGCACCTCTATATTCGTCGGGAAATCGCTGCCATTGCCGACCTCTTGGTCAAGCTCCAAGAGTCCCTGGTGAAGGCTGCTGAAAAGTACAGCGACGTCATCATGCCGGGATATACGCACCTGCAGCGGGCTCAGCCGATCCTCTTCAGCCACCATCTCATGGCCTATTTCTCGATGTTGTCCCGTGACTTCATCCACTTGAAATATGCCTGGGAGATGGCCGATATGATGCCCCTTGGCGCCGGTGCCCTGGCCGGGACGACCTATCCCCTTGATCAGCCCTTTGTCGCTGAGACGCTCAAGTTTGGGAAGCTCTATGACAACAGTCTCGATGCCGTCAGCGACCGGGATTATATCATTGCTTTCCTGGAATTTGCCGCTGTTCTCATGATGCACCTCAGCCGTTTGTCGGAAGAATTCATCCTCTGGTCGAGTTCGGAATTTAAATTCATTGAACTAGACGATTCTCACTGTACGGGTTCGTCCATCATGCCCCAGAAGAAGAATCCCGACATCTGCGAACTCGTCCGCGGCAAGACCGGCCGCTTTTACGGCCACCTCATGGGTGTCCTCACTATGATGAAGGGGATTCCCATGGCCTATGACAAGGACATGCAGGAAGATAAGGAAGGCGTCTTCGATGCCATCGACAATTTGAAATTTGCCCTGACCATCTATGCCGCCATGATTGACAAAATGACCGTCAACGGCGAGCATATGCGGGAAGTGTTGGAAAGCGATTTCTCGAACGCTACCGATATGGCCGACTACCTGGCCAAAAAAGGACTTCCTTTCCGTGAAGCCCATGCCGTCGTCGGGAAAGCCGTCCACTACTGCATCGAACAGGGCAAGGTATTACAGCAGTTATCGCTGTCAGAGCTGCAGGCCATGAGCCCTCTCTTCGCCGAAGATATCCATCATTACTTGGATATCGAAACGTGCGTCAAACAGCGTAACACATATAACGGCACGTCGCCAACGTCCGTTGCGCGTCAATGCAAGGCCGGCCGCGATACGATTGCCGGTGAACAGACCCAAATCGGAACTTGGGACGATGTCGTATCCTCTGTCTATGAACTACTGAAGTAACAGCGATTGAAACAAAAAGGAGTTGTCTTTTAAGGCAGCTCCTTTTTGTTTGGCAAAAGGGGCCGGGCGAACAATTACTTGTCATATGGCCTCTCGATAAGGTATAATAAAAAAGCATGAAAAAAATTATAAAAAAAATTACGAAAAAATTATTTGTCTTACTCGTAACAGGAAAGGAGGGGCCTGCCTATGTCACAGACAGCACAAACGACACTGGCTCATGACGTTTCATTTAACGGGATCGGCCTGCATGCTGCCAACGAAGTTCATATGGTACTGCGCCCGGCTCCGGCTGATACAGGGATTGTTTTTATTCGGACCGATTTGCCGGAAAAACCGTCTGTACAAGCCCATCTGACGAATGTAACCAATACGATGCGGGCGACGACCCTGGAAAAAGGGAGCGCCAAGGTCTTTACGGTAGAACATCTGCTGTCGGCCCTTTATGGGATGGAAATCGACAACTGCTTTGTCGAAATGGATTCCGTCGAACCGCCCGTTGCCGACGGCAGCAGTCTGACCTTTGTCAAGCTCATTGAAGAAGCGGGAGTCCGTGAGCTCGATGTGCCGCGCCGACCGCTGGTCATACAGAAACAGCATCTCATTCAGGACGGAGATAAGTTTATCGCTCTTGTGCCTTACGATGGATTCCGCATTACCTTTACATCCATCAATCCGCACCCTATGCTGGGCGTCCAGTTTTTTGACGAGACCGTCACCAAGGCTTCGTACATTGAGCAGATTTCCTTTGCCCGGACGATCGCCTTTACGGAAGAATTGGAAATGCTGAAGAAATTGGGCCTTGGCAAGGGCGGTACGATTGAAAATGTCGTCGTCTATGATAAGACGTCGTGCCTGTCCGTTCCGCGCTCCGATGACGAATTGGTCCGCCATAAGGTGCTCGACATCGTCGGTGATTTGTCTTTACTCGGAAGACCGATACGAGGACATGTCATTGCCGTAAAATCGAGCCATAACTTAAACAACCAGCTGACACATCAGATTTTTGAAGAACTACAGTGAGCTAAGGAGGAATTCTCATGACTTTGGAAGTAACTGATATTATGGAAATTTTGCCGCATCGCTATCCCATGCTGCTTATTGACCGGATCATTGAATTGGAACCGATGAAATATGCCATCGGCATCAAGAATGCGACCTTTAATGAGCAATTTTTCCAAGGCCACTTTCCGGGCAAGCCGGTTATGCCGGGCGTCCTCATTGCCGAAGCTATGGCCCAGGTCGGCGGTATTGCCCTATTGTATCCTGAAGAAAACCGCGGCCTCATTCCCTTCTTTACGGGAATCGATAAAATCCGCTTCCGCCATCCCGTCATCCCCGGTGACCAGTTGGTCATGCGGGCTGACATCGAAAAGGTAAAGGGCCGTATGGGCAAGGTCAAGGCTCAGTGTCACGTCGGTGATATCCTCTGCGCCGAAGGGGAATATCTCTTTGCCCTCATGCCGGGACAGAACCCGAAAAAGTAATCAATAAAATTGACTTTATGTTAAATAATGAGCTAAATGGGCGTATTTAGCAGCATAAAGGGGAATATTGCAGGAAATGGCTTGATTTTGCCGGGCGAAATAAATCGTCCTTCCTGCGACTATATACGTAGATATTTATGAATTTAAGCGACTGTCCCTTTTAGGGACA
The DNA here is from genome assembly GCF_001682955.1 of Megasphaera sp. DISK 18. Lineage (NCBI taxonomy): Bacteria > Bacillati > Bacillota > Negativicutes > Veillonellales > Veillonellaceae > Megasphaera > Megasphaera sp. DISK 18. The sequence goes on along the minus strand of NZ_LUGJ01000001.1, from coordinate 60,466 downwards.
GGGAAGCGAGGAGTGACTTTAATGACCGAGGAAACGAATAACATGCGTCAGAGCATGATACATCCGACGGCTGTTATAGACCCGCAGGCGAAAATTGGGGCTGGTGTTAAAATCGGACCGTATGCCGTTATCGGGCCTCATGTCACCATTGGTGACGGAACAGAAATCATGGCCCACGTTACGATTGACGGTTGGACGACGATTGGTAAAGACTGCCGGTTTTTCCCGAGCTGTTCTATCGGTTCGGAACCGCAGGACTTAAAATATCACGGTGAAAAGAGCTTTCTTATCATCGGCGACCGCTCGGTTTTCCGGGAATTCGTGACGGTCAGCACGGCGACGGGGGAAGGGGAAGAAACGCGAATCGGCAATGACTGCCTGTTCCAGGCCTGTACCCATGTTGCCCACAACTGCGTCGTCGGCAACCACGTCATCATGAGTAACTGCGCCGGCCTTGCCGGTCACGTTACCGTTGAAGATCGGGTCGTCATCGGCGGTATTGCCGGCGTTCATCAGTTTGTCAAAATCGGCCGCAACAGCATGATCGGCGGCCTGGCGAAAGTCGTACAGGACATTCCGCCTTTCGTCATCGCCGATGGTCAGCCTGCACGCTGTATCGGCCTTAACAGTGTCGGTCTTTCACGGGCCGGGGTACCGGAAGATGTCCGCCGGGAATTGAAAAAAGCATTCCGCATCTTGTACCGTTCGGGGCTCAATTTGCGCCAGGCTATTTTTGAAATGGAACAGGAACTGGACAGTTCCGAAGAAGTAGAACATTTTCTCCGCTTCCTTCGCAATGCCGACCGCGGTATTTGCCGAGGAACAAAGGATTAGGCAGCAGCCAGTGAGTAAAAGGGGTGTCGCACCTGCGATAGCCCTTTTTTTACTGACAAGGGACCTGTTTTTTTGTATAATATAGAGATAAATATTTCTCTTTATGAATAAGGATGATTGCTATGGAAAAAGTTGGGCTCTTGGCCGGTATCGGTAAGCTTCCTGTCGAGTTTATGCGTGCTGCAAAACACCTGGGATATGAAGTTGTCGTCATCGCCGTCGTCAGCGATGTCGAACCGGAACTGGCAGCGGAAGCCGATGCATACTACGATATCAACGTTGCCAAGTTGGATAAAATCATTAAGACCCTCAAAAAAAATGACGTCTCGAAAGTTACCATGATCGGGAAGGTCACCAAGGAAATTCTCTTTAAAGGGCTTAAATTTCCCGATTTGCGGGCCATTAAACTGTTGGCGAAATTGCGTAATCGCAAGGACGATACGATTATGCTGGCCATCGTCGATGAACTGGCTAAAGACGGCCTTGAAGTCGTCGACCAGACCTTGTATTTGAAGGATCTCATGCCGGCCATCGGTGTCTTGTCGCGCCGCAAGCCGACGGAAGGGGAAGAAGACGATATCCGCTTCGGTTTCGTGACGGCTAAGGCCATGGGCGGTATGGATATCGGCCAGACCGTCGTCGTTAAGCATAAGGCCGTCATGGCTGTCGAAGCGATTGAAGGGACCGATGCCTGTATTCGCCGCGGCGGGGCTCTCGGCCGTGAAAAATCGGTTGTCGTCAAAGTGGCAAAACCCAACCAGGACCCTCGTTTCGATGTGCCGGCCGTCGGCAGGCAGACGATTTTGTCCATGATTGAAAGCAACTGCAATGTCCTTGCCATGGAAGCCGGACGGACCCTTTTTGTCGAACAAGATGAAGTCCTGCGCCTGGCGGACAGCCACGGCATCGTTATCTGTGCTGTTGATAAGAACTTTTGACGGGAGATCCTATGAAGATTATGTTTTCTGCCGGTGAAGCGTCCGGTGACCTCCACGGCGCCAATTTGGCACGAGCTTTGAAACAACTTGCGCCGGACATCGAACTGCTCGGTATGGGCGGCGAAAAGATGAGAGACGCCGGTGTCGATATCGTGTATGACATCGATAATTTGGGAGTCATCGGCATCGGTGAGATTATCCGCAAGATTCCTTTTTTCTTTCGCCTCCGTGATTTTCTAGTCGATACGATGAAGAAGGAAAAGCCTGACGTCCTCGTTTGCATCGACTATCCGGGCTTTAATATGCGCCTTATAAAGGCCGCCAAAGCTGCCGGAATTCCTGTCATTTATTACATTCTGCCGACCATTTGGGCCTGGCATAAGAGCCGGGGGAAGACGATTGCAAAATATACGGATTTGGCCATTTCCCTTTTCCCTTTTGAAGCCAAGCTCTATGAAGATATAGGGACGAATGTCCTCTATACGGGGCATCCCCTTTTAGACAGCGTCCATCCGAGCCTGAGCCGTCACGACGCTTTTTTGAAGTTTGGCCTTTCGGAAGAGAAGCGAACGATCCTTCTCATGCCCGGGAGCCGCGTCCAGGAAGTGACAAGCCTGCTGCCGTGTATGTTGGAAGCGGCGAAACAGATAGAGCGTGACTACGGAGACCTGCAATTTCTCATCCCGCGGGCTACGACCATCGATAGAGCCATGCTTGATGATATCATTGACTCTTCCGGCATGACGGTCACTGTCGGAGAAGGCAATGTCTATGACATGATGAATATCAGTACCGCTGCGATTGCAGCTTCGGGGACGGCAACCCTTGAAACGGCCCTGATGGGGCTTCCGACCCTTCTCGTATATCGCGTCAATCGCCTGACTTATTGGCTTTCCAAGATCCTGGTACATATTGAAAGTATCGGCTTGCCCAACATCATCATGGGCCGCAGGGTGATTCCCGAGCTGTGGCAGGATGACGTGACGCCGGATAATATTGCTGACGTCGTCCTTCCCATGCTGGACGACGGACCGCGCCGGGCGAAGCTCTGTGAGGACCTTTCCGCCGTGCGCCGTACGATGGGGGAATCAGGAGCTGTGATGCGTACAGCCCAGGCTGTCTTAACTTTTGCAAGAGAAAGAGGTATTCATGAAGCAGTACAATAGTTGGCAAGGTTATAAACGATTATTAACTTTCATCAAACCCTATAAGACACGGCTCGTTTTCGCCGTCATCTGTATGGCTCTGTCCGGGGCGAGCAACGTCGTCGTTCCCTGGCTGATCAAGGACGTCATCGACAAGGTATTGGCCAATAAAGACATTTATACCTTGAACCTTATCGTCATCGGCATCTTGGTCCTGTTTTTACTGCGCGGCGTCTTTTACTTTGGCGAACGCTATCTCATGAGCTTCGTCGGTCAGAAAATCGTCAATGATATCCGCGAAAAACTGTACCGCCATTTGCAGACCCTGTCTCTGTCTTATTTTGATAAGCATAAGACGGGCAATATCATGAGCAACCTGACCAATGACGTCACGGCCCTTCAGACGGCCATTGCCGGCAACCTCATTTCTTTCGTTCAGGAAGCTGTCATCCTCGTCGGTTCTTTGGCATCGATGATTTTCCTCTATTGGAAGCTGACCCTCCTGACCCTGGTCATCGTGCCTCTCGTCGTCTTTACGATTAACTTCTTCGGCTCCCGCCTGCGCCGTGCCGGCCACGACGTACAGGGCAAGATGGCAGATATTACGTCTCTGCTTGAAGAAGCCATTTCCGGCATTCGCATCATTCGCTCCTTTAACCGCGAAGACTTTGAAATCCGGCGTTTCATGCTGCAAAACGACCGCAACTTCTGGGCCCTTATGAATACGACCCGGCTGACGTCTTTATTGACGCCGTTTATCCAGTTCTTTGCGGCCATTGCCGTAACCGGCATCATTTGGTACGGCGGCATGAGTGTCATCAACGGAGAAATGACGGCCGGTGCCTTGATTGCCTTCCTCATCTATGCCATTAACTTGGCGAATCCCGTTCGCCGCATCAGTGAAATCTACGGTGACATCCAAAAATCCCTGGCCGCTGCCGACCGCGTCTTTGAAACGATCGACACCGTGCCCGACGTCAAGGAAAAAGAAGGCGCTGTAACCCTGCCGCAAGTAAAAGGGGAAGTGACCTTCGATAACGTTTCCTTTGCCTATGATAAAGAACACCCGGCTTTGACTGACTTTAATCTCGAAGTCCGTCCGGGCGAAGTCGTTGCCCTCGTCGGTCCCAGCGGTGCCGGAAAATCGACGGTGGCCAATTTACTGCCTCGCTTTTATGACGTTACGGCAGGCCGCCTCTTGATTGACGGCATCGACGTCCGGGACGTCACCTTTGCCTCCCTGCGCCAGCAAATCGGCCTCGTGCCGCAGGAAACGATGCTTTTTAATGCCAGCGTTCGGGAAAACATCCTGTACGGCCGGCTCGATGCGACGGAAGACGAAATCGTCGCGGCCGCCAAAGCTGCCAATGCTCACGAATTCATTATGAGACTGCCCGGCGGCTATGACGCCCTCGTCGGTGACCGGGGCAACTCCTTGTCCGGCGGTCAGCGCCAGCGCATTGCTATTGCCCGGGCTATTCTCAAAAATCCCCGCATTCTCATCCTCGATGAAGCGACGTCCGCCCTCGATACGGAAAGTGAAAAAATTGTCCAGGCTGCCCTGGATCGACTCATGGAAGGCCGGACTGCCGTCGTCATTGCCCATCGTCTGAGCACGGTCCGCAACGCCGACAACATCGTCGTCATCGACCATGGTCACATCGTGGAAACGGGGACTCACGCCGAATTATTGGCCAAAGACGGCCTTTATGCACACCTCTACGCCGTTCAATTTAACGATAAGAAAGAAGCTTCAGAAGGTTGATAGCGATGAAGAATTTAAAATCCCATCCGATGTACTGGCTGTATAATATTCTCCTCCTCATTTATTGGGCGACCCTCATTCCCATGTTGATTTACCGCTTAATCCATGAAGAAGGTTTTTATCAGCGCATCAAACAGAGCATCGGCTTTTTGCCGGATGAATTAAAAGAAAAAATATCCAATCGCCATGCCATTTGGGTCCATGCTGCCTCGGTCGGTGAAATCGTAGCGGCCAGCCCCATTGTGCGTGAAATGCGAAAAAAACACCCCGATGAAGTCATCATCGTATCGGTCGTAACGGCGACGGGGTTCCGCATGGCCCATCAAATCATAAAAGGGGCCGACGGGATCCTCTACTTCCCTTTGGATTTGCCTTATTTGACCAACCGTATCCTGACCATCGTCAATCCGCAGGCCATCGTCTTAATCGAAACGGAAATCTGGCCTAACTTTTTGCGCATTGCTGCTGACAAAAAGATTCCGGTCATGATGATGAACGGCCGTATCAGTCAGCGCAGTGCCGTTCGCTACCGCCTGATTACCTTTTTTACGCGCCGCGTCTTGTCGACGATTCGCATGTTCTGCATGCAGAGCTATATCGATGCCCAGTACATCATCGATATCGGCGCCGATCCCAATAAGGTCATCGTCACGGGCAACACCAAGTACGACCAGACTTATGGCATCGTAACGGAAGAAGAGAAGAAGCGCTTCCTTCATGAACTCGGCTTTTCTGAAGGCAGTCCCATCATGATTGCCGGCAGTACCCACCGCGGCGAAAACAGTCCGGTATATAAGGCCTTTGTGAAAATTCGCGACCATTTTCCCGATGCCAAATTGATTATTGCACCGCGCTATATTTACCAGGCCGACCTCATCGTCGACGAAGGCATTAAGCACGGCGTGACCATGGTCAAACGCAGTGACATGATGGCCGGAAAGGCCGTTCGCTCGGCCTATGACGGCGTCGTCCTCGATACCATCGGGGAACTGGGGCGGGTCTACAGCCTTGGCGATTTAATCTTCGTCGGCGGCAGTTTGGCCCATATTGGAGGCCATAACATCCTCGAACCGGCGGCGCACGGGAAACCGATTGTCGTCGGACCGAATATGTTTAACTTCGTCGAAATCTTCGAGCTTCTCAGTCGTCACGGCGCCTGTGTCATGGTGAATAACGAAGAGGAATTCGTCGACACTTGCCTCGACATCCTCGTCAATCCCGATCGGGCCGAAGCGATGAAGCGAAATTGTATTGCCGTCGTCCGGGAAAATCAAGGGGCGACTCGTAAGAATTTAGATAAACTGCAAGAAATGTTGGAATCGATTCAGACCGGGAGGTGAGCCTATGTCCTTGAGAACGGCAGGAACTGCTTACTTTCATTATTTGACAGGAAGCAAAGAACATCACTGGTGGGACTGGCCGGCTCTGCTCCTCCTTAGCGGCGCCTCTTGGATTTATCGAAAGGCCGTCATCATGAAGTACCGCTCCTTTGCCGATCACGAGGAGCGGCAGGAACGGCTCCCGGCTGTCGTCATCAGCTTGGGTAATATTACCGTCGGCGGGACGGGGAAGACGCCTATGGCCTGTATGCTGGCTAAAGAACTTTCTGCCCGGGGCTGGCGCGTCGCCCTCCTCAACCGAGGCTATCACTCGAAACGGGAGAAGAGCGGCGCTTCGGTCATGTCCGATGGCCGCATGGTACTCCTTACGGCTGAAGAGGGGGGCGATGAAGCGAGTCTCATGGCCAGAAGCCTCATGGGCATTCCCGTCCTCGTCGGTCGGGACCGGGCTGTAAGCGGCCGCATGGCCGTTGAAAAATTCGATGCTCAGATCCTCATCCTCGACGACGGCTTCCAGCACTGGCAGCTTTATCGCGACGTCGACATCGTCCTCATCGATGGAACCAATCCCTTTGGAAATGGACACGTCCTGCCGCGAGGCATCCTGCGCGAACCGCTGGAGCATCTTTCTCGGGCCGACGTCTTTATCATTACTAAGGTTGACCAGGTATCACCGGAGACTGTGACTCAGATTCAAGAGGACCTTCGGCGATACAATTCGTCGGCTCCCGTGGCCTTATCGGTCCACAAGCCCTCGGCCGTCCTTCCCTTTTTAAATTGGGATCAGGGCCTTCACCCGGAAGAGGCCATGCCGGCTGACCTTATGGCACAACCGGTGCTGGCCGTATCGGCCCTCGGCAATCCGGCCTCTTTTGAAGAGACCCTTCGAGGGGCCGGCTTCACCGTATCCGGCGTCCTTCGCTTTGAAGATCACCATCATTACGGACCTTCGGATATCCGGCGCATGGCCGACATGGCGGCCGAGAAGCAGTGTATTCTGGTGACGACGGAAAAAGATGCCGTGAAGCTGCCCGCCGATCTTGTAAAAGAATACGACCTTCCCTTGTACGTCTTGGCCATTACCCTTGATATCGTAGAAGGGCAAGAAAAAATAGATGCCGTCTTGCAATCTGTATTGGAGGATAAACTATGAATTTTGTATGCATCATTCCCTCGCGCTACGCTTCGACGCGCCTGCCTGGGAAGCCACTCTGTGATATTGCCGGCAAACCGATGGTACAGCGCGTGTATGAACAGGCGTCCAAGGCCTCGAAACTGACGGCTGTCGTCGTCGCTGTCGACAATCCTAAAGTTTATGACACTGTCGTGTCCTTTGGCGGTCATGCCGTCATGACGCGGGAAGACCATACCAATGGGACTGATCGCTTGGCCGAAGCCGTGGCTCACTTTCCCGATGCCGATGTCATCATTAACGTCCAAGGCGATGAACCGCTCATTGCGCCGGACGTCATCGATGATCTGTGCCGGGTTTTTGAAGAGGAGCCCGATCTTTCTATGGCTACCGTTGCAGCACCTCTGACTGAAGAAGAATATCATGAACCGAGTGCCGTAAAGGTCGTCCTCAATCAGCGCGACGAAGCTATGTATTTTTCACGGTCCCTCATTCCGTATCCGCGGCATGCTTTTGAAGAGGGCGGCGTGGTACCATACAAACACATCGGGATTTATGCCTACCGCCGGGACTTTCTCTTGGCCTATGCCGCTATGGAACCGACACCGGCAGAAAAAGTTGAGTCCCTCGAACAGTTGCGAGTTCTCGAAAATGGTTATAAGATAAAAGTGATAAAAACGCATCATCAATTCATTGGCATCGATACGCCGGATGACCTTGAACGCATCCGCCGTTATTTTGCTGAATCTGCTCATAAAGGGGAATAGACTATGGAAACAGTGAAACAAATTCATGTTGGCAATACGATCGTCGGCGGCAACGGCAGCCTCTTTGTCATGGCCGGTCCGTGTGTCATCGAAGATCCGGAACGGACGCTCAACATCGGCCGCAAGATGAAAGAAATTTGCGAACGACTGGGCCTGCCCTATATTTTTAAAGCCTCTTTTGACAAGGCCAATCGTTCGTCATATACGTCGTATCGCGGCCCGGGACTTACAGAAGGCCTGCGTATTTTAGGGGACATCAAAAAGGAACTTCAAGTTCCCGTCGTCAGTGACGTCCACGAAGTCCACCAGGTGGAAGCGGCCGCTGAAGTCCTGGATGTCATCCAGATTCCGGCCTTTCTCTGCCGGCAGACGGATCTGGTCGAAGCCGCTGCTGCAACGGGTAAATGCGTCAACGTAAAAAAAGGCCAGTTTTTGGCACCGGAAGACATGAAGAATGTCGTCGATAAGATTGTCCATTCGGGTAATGAAAATATCATGCTCACCGAACGAGGCGTCAGCCTGGGCTATCATAACCTGGTCGTCGACATGCGTTCCTTCCCGATTATGCGCAGCTTCGGCTATCCTGTCGTCTTTGATGCGACCCACAGCGTTCAGCTGCCGGGCGGTGCCGGTACCAAATCGTCCGGTCAGCGCCAGTTCATTGGTAATCTGTCCCGTGCTGCTGCAGGTTCCGGTATCGACGGCGTTTTCATGGAAGTTCATGACAACCCGGCCGAAGCGCTCAGCGACGGCCCGAATATGCTGTATTTGTCGCAGGTCGAAAAGGTCCTTCGCGATATGGTCGCCATTCGCGACATTGCCAAAAACAGCGTAAGTACGGAAATGTGAGGGGAGCCGATATGATGGATATTTTAGAAGAAGCAAGAGACGTGCTCCATCAGGAAGCACAGGGGATTGAAAAATTAATTCCGACATTGGATCAGAACTTCGTCAATGCCGTGAATCTTATCATGGAATCCCACGGGCGGGTCATTGTCACCGGCATGGGAAAATCAGGGCATATTGCCCGCAAAGTAGCGGCTACCTTGTCGAGTACGGGAACGCCGTCCATTTTTCTCCATCCGGCTGAAGGGATTCACGGTGACTTGGGCATGGTTACGGCCGACGATGTCGTCCTCGCTTTTTCAAACAGCGGGGAAACCATTGAAATCCTCAATACCCTGCCGTCGCTCAAACGCATTGGGGCGAAACTCATCGCCGTCGTCGGCAACCATAATTCGACCTTGGCTAAACATGCTGACATCATCCTCGATGCATCCGTTGAAAAAGAAGCCTGCCCCTTAGGACTGGCTCCGACGACGAGTACGACTGTCTCGCTGGCTCTTGGCGATGCCCTGGCAGTGGTTCTCCTTACACAGCACCACTTTACGAAAGAACAATTCGGTATCTTCCATCCCGGCGGTGCCCTTGGCAAAAAACTGCTGCTCACCGTCGATGATGTCATGCACAAAGGCGAGGACAACCCGGTCGTCAATGAAGACAGCAGCGTTCAGGACGCCCTGTTCCTCATGACCGAAAAAGGCCTCGGCGCCGTTTCCGTCATCGATGAAGGCGGCAAACTGATCGGTCTCGTCACCGACGGCGACGTCCGCCGCGGTCTGGAAACGGGCTCTAATTTCCTGCAGTGGCCGGTAGATGCCATGATGACCAAAAACCCGCGGGTGATCGTCAACCATAAACTGGCGACAGAAGCCCTGCACATCATGGAAAAGAATCAGCCGCGGCCGATTACGGTCCTGCCCGTCGTCGATGAAGATCAGAAGGTCGTCGGCATGGTCCACATTACCGATTTACTGCGGCAGGGAGTGGTCTGATGGGCTTTTTGACACACGTTAAAATGCTGGCCCTCGATGTCGACGGCGTCTTAACGGACGGCATTATTTACTACAGTCCGTCCGGCGATGCCATGAAAGGCTTTTCGGCTCGTGACGGCATGGGGATTTCCCTGGTCCGGGCAGCCGGCCTGAAGACGGCTTTGGTTACGGGTCGCCGTTCACCCATGGTTGAACAGCGTGCTAAGGATTTGCATATCGATTATGTCCTGCAGGATTGTTCGCATAAACTGCGGTCTATGCAGCAATTATGCAGTGAAATCGGTCTTTCTCTCGATGAAGTGGCTTACATGGGAGATGACCTGAATGACGTTGAACTCATTGCCAATGCCGGATTTGGTGCCGCCCCCCTCGATGCCTGTGAAGAAGCACGGAACTCGGCTGCTTTTGTGTCTGCCTATCCCGGCGGCCATGGAGCCCTCAGGGAGTTTGCCGAATATATTTTAAAAAGCCAACACGTTTGGGATGACGTCCTGCGCCGTTATCTGGGGGATTCGGCATTTACGTTGCGCCAATAAGAAAGGAGAGTCTGTACTGTGGGGAAGGAATGGCAGTACCACGTTGCTCGCGGATTTGGGAAATTTCTCTGTTGTCTTCCGTATCCGCTCATCATTTCTTTGGGCCGTACACTCGGTCCTTTCGTAGGAAAACTTATGAAAAAGCAGCGCGAACGCGGTATCTTCCAAATCCAGCGCGGTTTGGAATGCAGTCGGCCCGAAGCGGAAGCCATCATGACCGAAGTCTTTCGCAATCTGGGACAGTCGCTGATGGAAATTCTCTATACGCCGCGGTTGAATTCCGACAATATTCGCCAATACGTCACGCTCGACCATCCGGAACGACTCGATGAAGCGATGAAAGAAGATAAAGGGGTCATCGTTCTCACCGCGCATATGGGGAACTGGGAATGGCTCGGTGCCTTAGCCATGTATGGCTATCCGGCATCGACGATTGTCAAAAACCAGGCTAATAGTGCCGTTACCCGACTGCTCAATGAAAATCGGGAAGGCATGGGACTTGAAGTCTTTGCCCGAGGCGGTAATGAAATGATCATCGCCGCCCGTGCCCTGAAGCGCAAGAAGCTCCTCGGCTTTTTGGCCGACCAAGACGGCGGCTTTTACGGCGTGCCCCAGCCTTTCTTGGGGAAGATGAGCTCGACGCCTAAGGGACCGGCCATGTTTGCCCAAAAATTTCACTCGCCCATCATTCCGGTCTTTACCATCCATGATGAGAACCACCGTACCCACCTGGCTATCGGGGAAATCATGCATTATGAAGACACGGGGGATAAGGAAGCCGATATTGCCCGCATGACCCGTAAGATGGCGGTTATTACGGAAAATTTCATCAAAGAACATCCGACCGAATGGCTGTGGTTCCAGCATCGCTGGAGTACGGAGCCGGAAGAGATCATTGCATTACAACAGAAACCGGAGGCGCATATCGATGATAGCCGAAAAGCTGAAAAAGAATAAGATTTCCCTGATTGCCGTCATCGCAGTCATCGGCTTTGCTGTCATGCTCTACGTCTTCATGAATCCCAACACGTCGGAGGATACGATGGTAAGTCCTGATAAGCTCGTCGAGTTCGATGGGTCGGAACTCGACGAAAAACAGGATGGCAAACTGGTCTGGAGACTGACGGCGGATAAGATTCAAATCGATCCGGATACGCAGATCATGTACTTTACGAATCCGAAAGCACTGGTCGTCGCCGAAGACGGAACGCAGATGACCATTACCTCTGATAAAGGCATTGTCGACCGGGAAAAGCGTACCATTGAAATCAAGCAGCCGGTCAAGGCTGAAACCGATAAGGGCGATACGTTGCAGACTGAAGGCAGTGTGTATTATAATATGGATACGCGTATGATTAAAGGCGGCAAAGTCGTCATGGAGCGCCATGATAATACGACGCTGAAAGCAGATTCTTTTGAAACCGACAGCAGTCTGACCAAGGTCTTGCTGACCGGCCATGCGCAAGTGACAAGGGGAGAATAATTATGATAGAATTCTTGGGAAGAAAATTGGCAGCCGCTGCCCTTATCGGGTCCTTGATCCTTCCGTCTGCCGGGGTCATGGCCGCCGATAACAACGGCAATCCTGCCGTATCGGTTACGGCAGACAAGCTCGAATATAACGGTAAGACGCAGGTGGCAACGGCTACGGGCAACGTCGTCATCGTCCGCGACCAGGCGACCATGACCGGCAATAAAGGTGTCTACAACTTGAAGACGTCCGAAGCCGACATGGAAGGCAATGTTGCCGTACAGCAGCCGAATATGCAGCTCAATTCAGATAAAATGCATTCGACGAACCGAAACTATATCGTAGCCACGGGGAATGTCCACGGTGTCTATGAAGATAAAAAAGTTCGCGGCGATAAGGTAGAATACTACCTCGACAAGGATCACAGCATCGTCACCGGCAACGGCTATCTCGAAGCTCAGGGATCGCAGATGTGGGCCGACCACATCGATGCCTGGTTTAAACAGATAAAGGCCGTCGGTACGGGCAATGTCCATATCGAATCGCCGGCGGACAACCTGGTGGCCTATGCCAATCAGGCCATCTACACCCAGACTCCGGGCCAAAATGACGGCGTCGTCCATCTCCGGGGCAACGTCAATGCGACCCAGAACGGCAATTCCTTAAATGGGGATAATGTCGATATTCAACTTGCCGATAATTCTGTTCAGACTCGCAGCCGTTCGACCATCGTCATCGTGCCGGGCAGTGAGTAAGGGGTATCCATGTTCATTCAGACCAAAGATCTCGTAAAATCGTATAAAGAAAGAAATGCCGTCGACGGTGTCAGCATTCGTGTCGACCAAGGAGAAATCGTAGGTCTCCTCGGGCCTAACGGGGCGGGGAAGACGACGACCTTCTACATGATTGTCGGCATCGAGCGGCCGACATCCGGCGAAATCACGATTGACGGAAACGATATTACTCAGCTTCCCATCCACCAACGGGCGGCCCACGGCATCGGCTATCTGCCTCAGGAAGCATCTATCTTCCGTAAGCTGACCGTAGAGGACAACCTCCTGGCCCTGCTGGAAACGACGAAGCTCAGCAAAAAACAGCAGCATGAAAAGGCTGAAGCCTTGATGGAAGAGTTTTCCATTACCCAGCTGCGGGACCGACTGGGCATCCAGCTCTCCGGCGGCGAACGGCGCCGCGTCGAAATCGCCCGCTGCCTGGTGACCGATCCGGCTTTCATTCTCCTCGACGAACCTTTTGCCGGCATCGACCCCTTAGCGGTCAACGATATCCAAGGCATTATCAGCCATTTGAAACGGCGCGGCATGGGCGTCCTCATTACCGACCATAATGTCCGGGAAACGTTCAGCATCGTCGATAAAGCCTATATTTTGAGTGACGGAAAAATCCTCCTCGAAGGCAGTCCGGACTTCATCGCCAATGACCCGGTCGCCAAGAAATTCTACTTAGGCGAAGAATTCAGGATGTAACAGGGAGTATGGAATGCGTATATTAGACAAGTATATATTAAAAGAATTTATCGGCCCCTTTCTGTTTGGCGTCTGCGCCTTTACGGCCGTTTTCATCGGCACAGGGACGCTGTACCGGATTGCCAACCTCATCAATCAGTACGGCGCTTCTCCTTGGGCGGCTTTTCGCGTCTTCGTGCTGGCCATACCCTCTATCATCGTCATCACCTTTCCCATGTCCGTCCTCTTAGGTTCGCTCATGGCCTTTGGCCGTCTTTCAAGTTCCAGTGAAATGATCGTCATGCGGGCCGGTGGTCAAAACTTCATCCGCCTGGCCATGCCGGTATTCGTCGCCGCTTTGTTTATCTCACTCAGCGCTACGGCCTTTAATGAATACGTCGTGCCCAAGGCCAATAACGCCTATAACCGGATTATTAACGACGAAATAAAGCACAACGTCGCACCGAAGACACAGGATCATATTATCATCAAAAATACAGACGGCTCCGATATATCCAGCCTGATGTATGCCCGGCAGTACGATGCGGAATCAAGGCAATTGAAGGATATTACCGTCCAGGAATTTGAAAACGACCAATTAAAGCGCGTCGAACAGGCTGACAGGGCCGACTGGAACGGACAGAAATGGATCATGCACGAAGGCACGATTTTTGACGTTTCGACGGATGAGCGGACGACGCGGTCCATGAAGTTCCAAAACCAGGCCCTTCCGGTGACGCAGAAGCCGGATAAAATTTCGGCCTCTCAGAAAAAACCGGATGAGTTGACCATTCGTGAACTGCGCGAACAGATAAAACTCCTCGACCAAAACTCTGTCGATACCAATAAGATGAAAGTCGAAATGTACAACCGCTTTGCCCTGCCACTGGCCAGCCTCGTCTGTGCTGTCGTCGGTGCCCCATTGGGAATGCAGAAGCAGCGCGGAAGCTCTTCCATCGGCTTTGGCATCAGTGTCGTCGTCATCTTTATCTATTACTCGATCATGACCCTCGGCAATGCGCTGGGGAACGGCGGTAAGATACCGGCGTATATCGCCGCTTTTTTGCCCGATATCATCTGCGGTATCGCCGGTGTCATCTTAGTTTATAAGAAATCGAAGTAAGCAAAGGAACTGTCCGATAGGCAGTTCCTTTTTTTGAGATTCAATTAAGAAATAGAGCCCGAAAATCAGCGTCTCGATTGTGACTGAAATACGATAGGACTTCGATGGTTTTGGGATAATGGGAGCCTTTCTGCCCCTTCGCGCTTGCAGGAAAGCTCCTTTATAGTCTATAATATAATGAACTTAAATGATGAGAAAAGGTGGTGGCTTATGGAATACGGATGGGTTATGCTGGTCGTTTTAGCCGTTATGGGCGGCATTATTGCCTATCTTGGCGATAAAATCGGCTCTCGTGTAGGCAAACAAAAAATTAAATTATTCGGACTCAGGCCGAAGTACACGTCTATCTTAGTCACCATCCTGACCGGCATCAGTATCGCCGCCATTACCTTAGGCGTCATGTCCATCCTTTCCGAAAACGTCCGCATCGCTTTGTTCGGCATGCATCAGCTTCAGATGCAGAAAGCCCAGCTCGAAGCCCAGCGCAGCCAGCTCATGCAGCAGGCGGTAGAGCTCGGCAAGGAACTCGATGATAAGAACCAACTGATTGCGTCTAATGAAGAACTGTTAAAACAACAACAAGAACAACTCGATGGGAAAAACGAAGAAATCCGTGCCACCCAAATGGACCTTCAGCAGGCCCAACTGGCTCGCGACGACAAGGCTCGTCAGCTGACGGTCATTCAGGTGGCTATGGATGAGGCGAAAAAGCAGCGTGACTCGGCCCTGGCCGACAGTGAAAAAGCACGCCAGGACGTGGCTATGCTGGAAGAAACAAAGAATAAAATGATGGATACCATCGACGGTCTGGACCAACGCATTAAGCTGCTCAACGCGACGATGACCAATATCCGTGAAGGTACGGTCGTATTCCGCGTCGGCGAAGTCCTTTCGAGCAACGTCCTTCGCGGCGGTCTTCCTATTGAACAGACGCGGGAAGAACTGAGTCGGGCTATGAGTCAGACCAACACGATGATTGGCCGCCATCTCGGCGTTTCTGATGAAAATACGATTTTGCTGTATATTTCTCCGGAAGAATTCAATGCCACCGTCGAGGCGCTGCAAAAAGCCGGTAAATCGCAAAAATTGGTGCGGATCATCGCTGCCGGCAACATTATCCTCGGCGAGCCGGCCTTGGTTCATGTCGAAATGTATGATAACCAATTGATTTATCATCGTGGCGACGTCGTCTTTGAAGAAACGTTGACCGGCGATGATTTGTCGGGTAATACAGAACTGCAAGTCATGCGCTTCCTGCACAATGTAAACCAACAGGCTCAGACTAAGGGCCTCTTGCCGGATCCGTTGACGGGC
The DNA here is from genome assembly GCF_001682955.1 of Megasphaera sp. DISK 18. Lineage (NCBI taxonomy): Bacteria > Bacillati > Bacillota > Negativicutes > Veillonellales > Veillonellaceae > Megasphaera > Megasphaera sp. DISK 18. The sequence goes on along the minus strand of NZ_LUGJ01000001.1, from coordinate 44,803 downwards.
AACGTCGGCGCTTTGACGGCCTCGGAAATGTTCGATACTATCAATCGCATTCGGAGCCATGCCGGGACCGCTGTCGTCCTCAAAGCTGTGGCGGAAACCGACACCTATACGGCGGGACCGCTGCAGATTGACATCCGCGTCGAAGCCGGTAAGTAAGGGAGGAAGACCATGATTTTTGCTATTGACCCGGGCTCAGAAAAGACGGGGACTGCCGTTGTGAATGATGACGGCAGCCTGGTCACCAAGGCCATCGTGCCGACGCCGGACCTTCTTTCTTACATCGAAGAGATCTATGGGACCTATCCCTTTTCCCATATCGTCATGGGGGACGGGACGAACCATAAGCATCTGCAGCCGTTGGTTGAGCAGTGGATTGCCGGCAGCAGCCATGCCGTCACGTTTTCACTTATCGATGAAAAATTTACGACCGTTGAAGGGCGTAATCTCTATTTTAAGTACACACCGCGCAAGGGGTGGCGGCGTTTTGTCCCCTTGTCGCTTCAATATCCGCCGGAACCGGTCGACGATTTTGTCGCCTGGATCATCGGTCGTCGCTATGTAGCTAAAAAACAGGGAGGTAATCTATGAAATATTTCTTACGCGCACTGGGCCTTGCCTTTGGGGCCTTCATCTATACACTCGGTCTCGATGTATTCCTCGTACCGAACCACGTCATTGACGGCGGTGTCGTCGGCATTGCCCTTATGGCAGCTGAGCTTACGGGCGTCAGCTTCAGTATTTTCATCATCGTCTTGAACATTCCTTTTTTCATATTCGGGTATAAAAAAATCGGTGCCTTTTTTACCGTGTCATCGCTCTTTTCGATTCTTTGTTTGTCCGTATGGAGCGATTTCCTCCACTATCCGCCGGTCACGTCAGATCCTTTTCTGTCGACCATTTACGGCGGCATCATCATCGGTCTCGGTGTCGGCCTCATCATTCGCTGGGGCGGGTCCCTTGACGGCACGGAAGTCCTGGCCATCATCGCCGATCGCCAGATGCCTTTTTCCGTCGGCGAAATCATTATGTTCTTCAACCTCTTCATTTTAGGCAGCTCAGGCTTCGTCTTTTCTTGGGACAGTGCCATGTATTCCCTGGTCGCCTACTTCATTGCCTATAAGATGATCGACGTCGTTACGACCGGTCTCGACGAAATGAAGGGTATGCTCATCGTGACGGGAAAACACGACGCCGTCGCCCAGTGCCTTACCCAGGACATGGGCCGCGCCGTAACCCTCATCAACGGCGAAGGGGCTTATAAACGGGAAAAGACGATGATCTTGTACTGCGTCGTATCGCGTCTGGAAATTACTAAGATTCGCGACGCCATTACGACTATCGATCCGGCCGCCTTCGTCTCGGTCTTCGATATCAGTGAGGCTCACGGAGGGCTTTTCAAACGGAGAAAGAGCCACGGTTAAGGGTGAAAAAAAGCTTGACATTATTGGCGAATCTGCTGTATTGACATAATTTGCATATTTGCTATTATATAAAATAATTGGGTTATCGACATAACCTGACATGATGCAAACAATGAACGCTATCGGGAGGTATACAATGGCACAGTTAAATTTTAACATCGAAGATATCTGCGGCACCTTGTCTGAAAATAAGGACGGATGGCGCAAAGAATTGACCTATATCAGCTGGAACAATCGGGCTCCTAAGTTTGACCTGCGCTCGTGGGATCCGGATTACCAGGCCATGACCAAAGGGATTACTATGACCAAAGAAGAGTTAGAAAAACTGCGTGACGTATTGAACGAAATGGATTTCGATAAATACTAAGGAGTGGGGAGTATGCTTTCGGCAATTCAACGAGAATGAATGGGGTGAAAGCATACTTTTTTTATTTTCCTTGCCAAAATCGTCAAAACATTATATAATCTCTAGTTGTATGTGCTAATAGTACTTGGTAATAATTTCAAGGGTGAATGACATGGTCCGTATAGCAAGAGATAAGCGACATGCTTTGTTACAGAAGCGAATTGAAGATAATCCTTTTATAAATGACGAAGAATTAGCTGAAGAACTTTCCGTCAGTGTAGCTACAATCCGCTTGGACCGCATGGCCTTGGGGATCCCTGAAATGCGCATCCGCATCCGCCAAAAGGCGGAGGCCGCGCAGCCCAAACTGCGAAATGCGACCGTCGTCGGCGAACTCGTAGACTGCATCATCGGAAAGAATGCCATTTCGATTATGACGGCTACGGATGATATGGTCGACGAAGCCCATATCGTGCGCTCCCAATGCCTGTATGCCCAGGCCAGCTCCCTGGCACGGACTGTATTAAACCTTCCGGTCTGTATCACGGCAGTGGCCAATGTAAAATATAAACAACCCGTTACCGTAGGCGATAAACTGATTGCCAAAGCTGACGTCATCCGCCAGCGCGACCAGAAATACTACGTATGGGTTACGATTCGGAAGATGAGAAAAGAAGTGTTCCGGGCGAAATTTATTATAGAATCTTTGGAATAATGGAGCGGTTGTATCATGAAAATAGCAGTAGATGCGATGGGCGGCGATTATGCACCGGAAGAAATTGTCCTCGGTGCCATCGAAGCCGTCAAAGCATATGATTACGATGTCGTCCTGGTCGGTGATGAAACGAAGATACGCCAGGTATTGACGACGTATGGGGCAAAAGAAAATGAACGCCTGTCGATCGTCCATGCCAGTGAAGTCATCGAAATGGGCGAGCATCCGGCTCAGGCCATTCGCCGCAAGAAAGACGCATCCATCGTCGTTGCTGCCCGCTTGGTAAAGGACGGCGCATGTGATGCTGTCGTTGCCGCCGGCAGTACCGGGGCTGCGGTAACGGCTGCCCTTTTCGAACTGGGCCGCATAAAGGGAATTGAAAGACCCTGCATCGCTACGCCGATTCCTTCGAAAAAGGGGATTACTGTCCTTCTCGATTCCGGAGCCAATGCCAGCAGCAAGCCGAAGCATTTGGTTGAAGGCGCCATCATGGGCTGCCACTATGCCAAATATATCCTCGGCATCGAAAAGCCGGCTGTAGGTCTCCTGAACATCGGTGAAGAAGCCTCGAAGGGCAATGAGCTGTGTCAAAAGACACATCCCATGTTGGAAAATTTGAAAACTATTACTTTCTATGGTAACGTAGAAGGCAGAGATATACCGAAAGGAACGGTCGACGTCGTCGTCTGCGACGGATTCGTCGGCAATGTCATCCTGAAATTTGGGGAAGGCATGGCCATGTTCATCATCCGTCTCGTCCGCGACACGATCAAACAGAGCGGCTTCATCGCTAAATTAGGGGCCTTGGCCATCTATCCGGCCTTGAAATCGCTCAAGAAGAGACTGGACTTTACCGAATACGGCGGAGCCCCCTTACTGGGTGTCAACGGCAGCTTCATTATCTGCCACGGCAGCTCTAAAGCGAAGGCCATCAAAAATGCCGTCCGCGTGGCCGGCGAAATTGCAGAGCAAGACGTCATCGGCCATATTCGAAAAAGTATAGAGGAAGAAGAGGTAGAACAGTATGATAGTGAAAGCTAACGCAGCCGGCGTGCTGGGGACGGGCCATTATGTACCCGATAGAGTCGTTACCAATACCGAATTGGAAAAGTATGTCGATACATCGGATGAATGGATTCAGAGCCGTACGGGTATCAAAACGAGGCACTTTGCCGAAGACGGAATGAATACGTCGGACATGTGCACCATCGCGGCCAAACAGGCCCTGGAAATGGCCAATCTGTCTGCTGAAGACCTGGATATGATTATCGTCTGCACCTTGACACCGGACATGACGATTCCGTCGACAGCCTGCATTGTACAGGATAATATCGGTGCCAAGAACGCAGCAGTCTTTGACTTGTACGCTGCCTGCTCAGGCTTTGCCTATGGCGCCATTACGGCGTCACAGTACATCGAAACGGGCATGTACCGCCACGTCTTGGTCATCGGGGCTGAAATCCTCAGCCGTTTCCTCGATATGACTGACCGTAACACGTGCGTCCTTTTCGGCGATGGAGCCGGGGCCGCTGTATTCGGTCCCGTCCCGCAGGGCTACGGCATCCTCGGTGCCGACATGGGTGCTGACGGAAGCGGCGGTAAATACCTGAGTATCCCGTCTAGCGGCGTCGCTATTTTGCCGACGGACGAAGCGCGGGCAAAACACTTGACCTACGTTAAGATGGACGGTAAGGAAGTTTATAAATTTGCCGTTAAAGTTATGGGACGGACGGCGGAAAAAGCCTTGGAACGAGCCGGTCTCAGTTATGAAGACATCGACCTCATGGTTCCGCATCAGGCCAATACCCGCATCATCCAATCGGCAGCCAAACGGCTCCACCTTCCCATGGAAAAAGTCTTTGTAAACATTGATAAATACGCCAACACGTCGGGAGCATCCATTCCCATTGCCCTCGATGAAGCCTTGCGTCAAGGCCGTATGAAGCGCGATGATATCGTCGTTTTAGCCGGATTTGGTGCCGGATTGACGTGGGCCGGCTTAGTTATGAAGTGGTATTGATTTTTTGCGAGAGGTGTGATTGATGATGAAGAAAGCCTTTGTTTTTCCCGGCCAGGGCGCCCAAAAAGTGGGGATGGTCAAGGATTTATACGATGCCTACCCGGTCGTAAAACAGCTCTTTGAAGAAGCTGACGATGCCTTGGGGTTTTCTCTGACGAAACTTTGCTTTGAAGGTCCTGACGAAGAACTGATGAAGACCTATAATACACAGCCGGCCATCCTTACGGCCAGCACGGCCTGCTGCCGTGTATTGGCTCAGGAAGGCCTTCTGCCCGACATCGCAGCCGGTCACAGCCTCGGTGAATATTCGGCCCTCGTTGCCGCCGGTTCCCTGACCTTTGCCGACGCCGTGCGGACCGTCCGCCTTCGCGGTCAGTTCATGCAGGAAGCCGTACCCCTTGGCGAAGGTGGGATGGCAGCTATCCTCGGTTTAGCGGAAGATAAAATCAAGGAAATCTGCGCCGACATTTCTAAAGATGGCGGCGTCGTTCAGGCAGTCAACTTCAACTGCCCCGGTCAGATCGTCATTGCCGGCAGCACCAAAGCTGTTGAAGAAGCGGCCAATCGCATGAAGGATGCCGGTGCTAAACGGGCTGTTCTCCTTCACGTCAGCGCTCCCTTCCACAGCACGCTCATGGAACCGGCAGCTAAACGCTTGGCCGAAGTCCTCGACGATATTACGATTTCCGATGCCAAAATCCCCGTCGTTGCCAATGTCAACGGCCAAATTGAAACGGCTGCAGCCGATATTAAAGCGTCGCTCATCAAGCAGGCAGCAAGTCCCGTCCTTTGGATCGACTGCACTAAAACCATGCTCGATTTCGGTGCTGAAAACTTCGTAGAAGTCGGCCCGGGTAAAACACTTTGCGGTTTTAATCGGAAAATTGACCGTAAAATCCACAGCGAAAATGTAGAAGATATTCCTTCCTTACAGAAAACGCTTGAATTTTTCCAGGAGGTTCGATAAAATGCAGTTAACAGGAAAAACAGCCATCGTTACCGGCGGCTCCCGCGGCATCGGTCGTGCGGCAGCTCTGACACTTGCTGAAGCCGGTGCCGACGTCGCTGTCATCTATGCCGGCAATACCGCCGCTGCTGAAGAAACGGTCTGCCTTATCGAAGAAAAAGGGCGTAAGGGCCTTGCCATCCAGTGCGATGTGGCTGATGAAGCCGCCGTTACGGCCATGGTCAAAGACGTCAAGAAGGAATTGGGACGTATCGACATATTAGTGAATAATGCAGGCATCACTCGCGACGGCCTGCTCATGATTATGAAAGAAGCAGACTGGCAGGCTGTGCTTGACACCAATCTTACCGGCGCTTTTCACTGCACCAAAGCCGTTACCCGGCTGATGATGAAGCAGCGCAGCGGTTCGATTATCAACATCACGTCTGTCGTCGGTGAAACGGGCAATGCCGGCCAGGCTAACTATGCTGCGGCGAAAGCAGGCCTCATCGGTTTCACCAAATCGGTTGCCAAAGAACTGGCTTCGCGAAACATCCGCTGCAATGCCATTGCTCCGGGATGCATCGAAACGGATATGACGGCTGTCCTTGGCGAGGACACTGTCGATGCCATGATTAAAACGATTCCCATGGGCCGCGTGGCTCAGCCGGAAGAAGTGGCAAAAGCCGTGTTGTTCCTTGCATCGGATGATGCCAGTTATATTACCGGCCAGACGCTCAATGTAGACGGCGGCATGGTAATGTAAACAATCATACTCCACTGAAAGGGGGTGAATGGACATGAGCGAAGAAAATACTTTTGAAAAAGTAAAGAGCATTGTTGTTGAACAGTTAGGCGTTGACGAAAAAGAAGTCAAAATGGACGCTGCTTACATCGATGATTTAGGCGCTGATTCCTTGGACATCGTAGAACTGATCATGGCTTTCGAAGAAGAATTCAATATCGAAATCCCTGACGATGTTGCTGAAAAAATCAAAACTGTCAAAGATACAGTTGATTACATTGAAAAGGAAAAGAAAGCATAAGTTTGCAATAAGAGCCTGAAGGGGGAGGCATATGTGTCTTCCCCTCCTGGTATCTTGAATGGAGGAAAACAGAGTGAAGCTGCCAGAATTAAGAATAGGTAAGCTTGTAGCAAAGGTGCCAATTATTCAAGGTGGTATGGCAATCCGTTTGTCCACAGCCCGTTTGGCGGCAGCAGTAGCCAATGAAGGCGGTATCGGCCTTATTGCGGCATCTGGCATGCCTTTTGACGAATTGCGACATGAAATTAAGTTAGCCAGAAAGTTATCTCCTCGTGGAATTATAGGTATAAATGTCATGGTGGCAGCCCGCGAATTCAAGGGCTTGGTTACTACGGCAATTGAAGAAGGAATCGATCTGGTTGTGGCAGGCGCAGGTTTTTCCCGAGATATGTTTGCTTGGGGAAAGGATTCGGGCACGCCTATTGTCCCTATTGTGTCTTCTGCCAAACTAGCTAAAATATCCCAATCCCTGGGTGCTTCGGCCGTCGTTGTCGAAGGTGCAGAAGCAGGCGGGCATTTGGGAACGAATCGCTCGAGCCGCGTCATCGTACCGGAAGTACGGGCTGCTGTTGACATTCCTGTCATCGGCGCCGGCGGCGTCCTGCATGGAAGCGATATTGCAGAAATGCTCCGTCTCGGAGCCAACGGCGTCCAAATGGGCAGCCGATTTGCAGCCAGTGTCGAATCAAACGGCGCTGACGCTTTAAAAGAAGTCTACCTCCGGGCCAATAAACCGGAAGATTTTATCCTCGTACACAGCCCTGTCGGCCTTCCCGGTCAAGCTATCCGTACGCCGTTCTCGGAACGAATTCTTTTGGGTACGGCACCGAAGCCGGAAACGTGTGATTTCTGTCTGAAAAAGTGCAGTCATAAATACTGTATTATCCGGGCATTGACGCGGGCCCAGCAAGGGGACGTTGAAACAGGCCTGGTATTTTCCGGCAAACGAATGATGGAAATTCATGACATCCTGCCGGTCAAGGATATATTTGCAAATATCAAGCGGGAAATGGAAGAGATTCCCGAGTGATAAGTGCGTTACATTTTATAATGAGGTGAAAACTTTGGAAAAACGCGTAGTAATTACAGGGTTAGGGGTTATTTCTCCCGTCGGCATCGGCAAAGATGCTTTTTGGAAGGCCCTGCTCAACGGCGAAAGCGGCATCGGCCCCATTACCCACTTTGACGCAGCGGAATATACGACTCGCATTGCCGGCGAAGTCAAGGATTTTGACCCTGCCGATTTCGGTATCGACCGGAAAGAAGCCCGTCACATGGACCCGTCCACGCAGTATTCAGTAGCCGCTGCAAAATTGGCCTTAGATGATTCGAAAATCAACTTAGACGAAGAAGACCGCGACCGTATCGGTACGATTATCGGCACCGGTATCGGCGGCATGGAAACGCTGCATAACTTATATAAAGGCCTCTTTTCGAAGGGCCCGTCCCGGGTCAATCCCTTTGTCGTACCGAAGATGATTGCCAACATGGCCTCCGGCCAGGTATCCATTTTCTTCGGCCTTCAAGGCCACTGCGCCAGTGTCGTTACGGCCTGCGCAACGGGGACCAACTCCATTGGCGATGCCTACCGCATGATTCAGCGGGGCGAACTCGATGCAGCCTTGGCAGGCGGTACGGAAGCTGCCGTTTCTCCGGGAGCAGTTGCCGGCTTTGCGGCGATGAAGGCCCTCAGCACGCGCAACGACGATCCGACTCATGCTTCGCGTCCTTTCGATAAAGACCGTGACGGCTTCGTCATGGGCGAAGGCGCCGGCATCGTCGTTCTCGAAGAACTGGAACATGCTAAAAAACGCGGTGCTCACATCTACTGTGAAATCGGCGGCTACGGCAGCAATGCCGATGCTTACCACATCACGGCACCGGCACCGGAAGGCCTTCAGCAGTCCAAGTGCATGGCCCTGGCTGTCAAAGACGCCGGCCTCAAACCGGAAGACGTCGACTACGTCAATGCCCACGGTACATCCACTCACCTCAATGACTTTAATGAATCCGTCGCCGTTGCCCGTGTCTTTGGCGACCATACCAAAGATATGCTCATGAGCTCGACGAAGTCCATGACCGGCCATCTCCTCGGTGCCGCCGGTGCCGTCGAAGCGATTGCCTGCGCCATGACGATTGAAACCGGCAAGGTCCATCCGACGATCAACCTTGTTGAACCGGAAGAGGAACTGAAAGCTTTTGGTATCAACTATGTTCCGAATAAAGCCGTTGACGCCGACGTCACCGTTGCCATCTCCAACTCCTTTGGTTTTGGCGGTCACAACGCGACGCTGCTGTTCAAAAAATATGCTGAATAAAGAAGAAGACTGACCTGATGGATACGACTCGTAAAGAACAGTTAGAACAGTTCATACAGGTCTTGGGCCTTGGAGAGTTCCATAATTTCCTTATTTTGGACCAGGCCCTGACCCATTCTTCCTATGCCAATGAAAATAAAGCCAATCACGGCTACTACAATGAACGCCTTGAGTTTTTAGGCGATGCCATTTTAGACTTGGTCGTAGGGGAATACTTGTTTCTCCACTATCCGCATATGCCCGAAGGGCAGCTGTCAAAGGCCAGAGCCAGTGTCGTCAGTGAAAGCCCCCTGGCTTCGGTGTGCATGAAGTTCCATATGGGTGACTATCTCCTCCTGGGGAAGGGGGAACTTGCAACCGGCGGCCGCACGCGTCCCAGTATGCTGGCCGATGCCTTTGAAGCCGTTGTCGGTGCCATCTATATCGACAGCTCTTACGAAGAGGCGCGGAAATTCATCCTTCACCAATTAAAGGACTATTTGGACCTCGTCGACAGTGGTCATTATGAAAAAGACTACAAGACGATTTTCCAAGAGTACGTACAGCAAGACGGTCCGCAGCATATCGAGTATCGCCTTTGCCGAACAGAAGGACCGGACCATGATAAAACTTTTTACATGGAAATCCTGGTCAACGGCAAGGTCCTCGGCGAAGGATCGGGAAAATCAAAAAAATATGCCGAACAACACGCGGCGCACGAAGCGCTCATGCGGTTAAAAGGCAAGTAGACGGGGAGCTGCCTGAGCAGCTCCTCTTTCGCAATTTATACACTTTATGACTATGAAAACTTCTATCATCCCTATTTTTATCCCCCATATCGGCTGTCCCCATCGCTGTGTCTTCTGTAATCAGTGGCAGATTACGGGCCACCATGGACTGCCTTCGGCAGGGGCCATACGAGAGCTTATTCAAGGCTATACGGCATCAGCCGGTGAAGGGCGTCACTGGGAAGTAGCCTTTTACGGCGGCAGCTTTACGGCCATTCCCATGGAGTTGCAAAAAAAATTGCTCCGGCCGGCTTATGAAGCTCTCGAAAAAGGACTTATTCAGGGCCTTCGCTGTTCGACGCGGCCGGACTGCATCAGCGAAGATATTTTAACGAATTTAAAAAACTACGGACTGACCTGTGTAGAGCTCGGCGTCCAATCGATGGACGACCGGGTGCTGCAGGAGGCCCAGCGAGGTCATACGGCAGCAGACGTCGTTGCGGCTACGGCCTTGCTGCGGCAATATGGTTTTACCGTCGGTCATCAGCTCATGCCGGGCCTTCCCGGGGAAGATTGGGACAGCCTGTGCCGAACGACGAAGGCGATTTGCCGTCTCCAGCCCGATATAGCCCGCATCTATCCCGTCGCCGTCCTAAAGGGAACGGAACTGGCCTCGATGTATGAAGAAGGGCGATATAAGCCCCTTACCATCGATGAAGGCGTACGGCGGGCGGCTTATATGAAGCAGCATTTTCTGGAACGAGGAATCTCGTGTATACGAACGGGACTTCAGGCCACGGAAGACCTTGATGACGCATCGCAGGTCATGGCCGGGGCTTACACGCCGGCTATGGGGGAACTCGTCGATACCTATCGCTATCGAAAGCAGCTCCTGTCCTTTTTAAGAACCCTGCCAACGGATGAGGCCGTTACTATTTCTTATCATCGCCGCGAAACGTCGCGCGTTCGAGGTTACCGTAGCCTTACCGTCAGGACCGCTCGTTGGAGTCTTCCATTGGCCCTGTCGTGGCGGGAAGGGGACGTCCCCCTCGGTCACGTCTACGTCTTTCAAGGACAGACGGCCTATGACCTAGATATGAATAGCCATGCCGGTCCTACTATGATATAATAAAATAGTACGTATGATTTTAAAATAAACACATTGCAATAGATATACTATGGAGGAAAGAGAATGGCAAGAGTAAAAATAACGGAAACGGTTCTGCGCGACGGCCATCAGTCCATTGCAGCGACTCGCATGCGCCTTCGCCAGATGCTTCCTGTCTTGGAAGCGATAGATGAATTAGGCTACAATGCTCTCGAATGTTGGGGCGGAGCTACTTTTGATACGTGTATGCGCTTTCTCGATGAAGACCCGTGGGAACGCCTGCGGACGATTAAGCAGCACGTCAAAAAGACGCCTCTCCAGATGCTGCTTCGCGGTCAGAATATCTTGGGCTATCGGCACTACGCCGACGACGTCGTCTATGAATTTGTCAACCGTGCCGTCGACAACGGCATCGACATCATCCGCGTCTTTGATGCCTTAAACGATCCGCGCAACATGGAAGCGGCCATCAAAGCGGCGAAAGACACGAAATCAGTCCATGTCCAGGGGGCTCTGGTCTACACCATCAGTCCGATTCACACCATGGAATCCTTCACCAAAGTCGGTCAGGAACTGCAGGATATGGGCGTCGATTCCGTCTGTATCAAGGACATGTCGGGTCTCCTGTCGCCTTATGACGCGTATAACCTCATCCGCATGCTGAAGCGGCATCTGACCGTTCCCATTGAACTGCACACGCACTGCACCTGCGGTCTTGGTGAAATGACCTACATGAAGGCCATTGAAGCCGGCGTCGACATCATCGATACCGCTTTGTCACCCTTTGGTGAAATCACCAGCCAGCCGGCGACGGAATCGATGGTCATGGCTTTAAATGGCAGTATTTACGATACCGGTATCGATGTCGACCGCCTGTGGCCTATTGTCGACCACTTTAAGAATGTCCGCAAGGAACTGGCCGACGAATTTAAATTGACCATGCCCAGTCAGATCAACCCGGCTGTCCGCAAATATCAAATTCCCGGCGGCATGCTGACCAACCTCTATAACCAGCTCAAAGCCCAAGGTGCCGAAGACCGCTTCGACGAAGTCCTGGCTGAAATGCCGAACGTCCGCCGTGACCTCGGTTATCCGCCTCTGGTTACGCCGACCAGTCAGATCACCGGTTCAGCAGCTGCCTTAAACGTCCTCTACGGCCGTTATAAAATCGTAACCAATGAAGTGCGCGATATCGTTCGCGGCAAATATGGCCGTGTACCCGGCAAGATCGATGAAGCATTCCGGAAGATGTGCATTGGCGATGAACCGGTCATTACCCATCGTCCGGCCGATGACTTGGCTCCGGAATTGGAAGCAGCTAAGAAGTCCCTGGCTAACGAAGGCTTCCCCAATGCCAGTATGGAAGACGTCTTAAGTTATACCTTGTTCCCGGAAGTGGCCTTGCCCTTTTTCCTGAAACGGGACGGACGACAGTAAAATAATATACCCATAGAAACTTCCTTATATAGTGGCGATGTCTTTTACAGCAGCTGCCTCGGATGGACGTGAGTACAGTTGCTCACGTCCTTTTTTATCCTTTGAAAGACCTGCGTTATTACAAAAAGTTTTTATGTTTGCCTTGATTTTTCAGGCAATTCATGATATCTTTTATTTATAATGATAGTGGTTTTCATTTAAAAGGAGGTTCATACTTATGTCATTAATCAACAAGGAAGTCAGTGATTTTACGGCCAAGGCCTACCATGATAACGGATTCATCACCGTTACCAAGGAAGACCTCTTGGGAAAATGGAGCGTGTTCTTTTTCTATCCTGCTGATTTCACCTTTGTGTGCCCGACAGAATTAGCCGACCTCGAAAGCTTTTATGAAGAGTTCAAAAAAATAGGCTGCGAAATCTATTCTGTTTCCTGCGATACGGAATTTGTACACAAAGCCTGGCACGATCACTCGCCGCTCATCAAGGATATTACATATCCCATGTTGGCCGATCCGACCCATGCCCTGGCCCGTGATTTTGAAGTCCTCATCGAAGATGCCGGTGTCGCCGAACGGGGAACCTTCATCATCAATCCGGAAGGTCAGATCGTCTCTTATGAAGTCAATGCCGGCAATGTAGGCAGAAATGCTGAAGAACTGCTGCGCAAGGTACAGGCTTGCCAGTTCGTCCGTGAACACGGAGACGAAGTGTGCCCGGCTCGGTGGACACCCGGCGCTAAGACCTTGAAACCGGGCATCGATTTGGTAGGCACCTTATAAGCGGCTTTTCAAGATTTGGACTGTTGTGTATGATTATCCTTATGAAGGACTGTGTTGGTCTCTTCATAAGGATAATTTTTTTACCAAAGATGGAGAAGGGAGGCCCTCTGATGCCGGTCAATTCTTTTGAAACCTATCCCATGTCCTGGAGGCCATCCCGTCGAGAGATAGAATGCAGGGCCCAGCCTTTTTATAAGGCATTGGCGGCGCAACTTATGGCTGATATCGAGAATGGTAAGATTTTGCCGGGAACGAAATTGCCGCCTCAACGGGAACTGGCTGATTTTCTCGATGTCAATGTCAGTACTGTATCTAAGGCTTTCCGATACTGTTCCAATGGAGGTTTTCTTACCAGCGTCGTCGGCAGGGGTACCTTCGTTGCCTATGATGCCGGGATGAACGTATCCGTCGCACCGGACCGGACGTCCCTCATCGAGATGGGATCCATGATGCCCGAGCGTTTGGCAGGAGATGCGGTGGCGGCTTTAGTAGTCGAAATGATGGGAGATCCGAGCCGCGAAGTTTTTTTTCAATACGCTTATGGGACTGACGGATTTTATCAGGAAGCGGCTCGTCGCCTGTTGGAAGATGTCGGTGTCGTACCGGAAGGACCGGTCTTATTTGCCAGCGGCGGTCAGAATGCCTTGGCAGCCGTCCTTTCAACCTTCTTTCGCCCCGGTGACCGCATCGGTGTCGATCCTCTGGTATACCCGGGACTCAAAAGTGCGGCCAAACTTTTCGGCATTCGCCTCGTTCCCGTCGGACAACAGGATGGGGAAATAAGTGAAGACGGCCTTCTGTATGCTCTTAAAAATCACCATATCAAGGGCCTCTATGTGATGCCGGACTTTCAAAACCCGACGACGCATACGATGTCAGTTGCCGGTCGGGAGAGACTCGCTGCTTTGGCCAAAAAACACGACCTCCTCATCATCGAAGATGCCATTGCTGCCTTGTTTACGGAAAAGCCGATGCCTTCGATCAAGACCCTGGCGCCGGAACAGACGGTCTATATTTTTAGCCTGTCCAAGGCGATTCTGCCGGCTTTGCGGTTGGCCTATGTCGTGCCGCCCAGAAGGCTTGAAGAGCAGCTTTCTTCGGCCTTATACACGTTGAATCTTTCTCAGTCGGCCCTCCTCATGGAACTGGCTGCCCGCCTCGTCGTATCGGGAAAGTGTGGCGCCTTGCTGGCTCTTCGACGCCAAAGCCTGCGGGAACGCAATGAGCTCGCTAATCGGATCTTACGCGGCTGGCCCTTAGCCGGTGGGGCCGAGGCCCTCTGCCGCTGGCTGACCCTGCCTGAGGGACTGACCGGTCAAGTCTTTGAAGCACTTTGCCGTGACCAAGGCGTACGCCTTTTAGGGGCGGAACACTTTGCTGTCGGTACCGATGTTCCCGTTAACGGCGCCAGACTTGCTATTGGGGCGCCGTATGATAGGGTATCTTTAGAAAAAGGGCTCCATATCATAAAGAAGGTCTTAGATTCCTATCGAACATAATCGTGGGGCATACAATTATGTTATGGTGTGCCTTTTTTTCCTATGCTATCATGAAGGCAGGAAAAGAGATTTTTGGAGGAGGGATTCTTATGAAATGTTACGTCATCGATGCTTTTACGAAAGAAATTTTTAAAGGCAATCCGGCTGCTGTCTGCGTCTTGGATGCTTGGCTTCCCGATGAATTGATGCAGGCCATTGCTATGGAAAACAATCTGTCGGAAACGGCTTTCACCGTAAAAGAAGGGGACGCCTATCGCCTTCGCTGGTTCACGCCGGGCGGTGAAATAGACCTCTGCGGCCATGCGACCTTGGGAACGAGCTTTGTCCTGGCCAACTTCGTCGAGCCAAAGGCTGACCGCTTCGTCTTCCATACCCTGAGCGGGGATTTGGTCGTTACCCGTAACGGGGACCTGTTTTCCATGGATTTTCCGGCCTACGATATGGTACCGACGCCGGTCACCGATGCCATGACCGACGCTCTTGGCATAAGGCCTTTAGAAGCATATATGGCGCGGGATTTGGTCTGTGTCTTGCCGGACGAAGATGCCGTGAGAAATTATCAGCCGGACTTAGAGAAAATCAAAGGCCTCGACGGCATGCTCTGCCACATTACGGCACCGGGCCGAGAATACGACTGCGTCAGCCGCAGCTTTGCCCCCAAGCTCTCCGTGCCCGAAGATCCGGTCTGCGGCTCCGGCCACTGCCATATTATTCCTATTATGGCGAAAAAGCTTGGAAAACAAGATCTCCTGGCGTATCAGGCATCGAGACGGGGCGGAGAACTCCAATGCCGACTGGAAGGCGATACGGTGTCCCTGGCCGGTTATGCCGCCCTCTATTCCATCGCCGATTTGAAGGTATAACCTGTCGGCGCGTCTTGACAGGCTTAGGTAAACTTGCTACAATATTTATCACAATAAAGGCGATGAGCGGAAGAAGCTTTACTTCTTTTTGTCAGCGAAATGCCGATTCGGTGAGAGGGCATTCAAAGAGAATAAGGCGCGTCACCCGTGAGCTGGCAGGAGGAAAGGCCTGTCCGTCAAGCAGACGTTACCTGTGCCATGAAGCGGTCGCAAAAGCGGCAATTTAGGTGGTACCGCGGAAGATACAGCATTCTTTCGTCCTAAGGAATGAACCCTTAGGCGAGGGAATGCTCTTTTTTGTTTTGGAGGGAATAAGGATGAAATGGAATAAAGAACAACTGGGCACGTATGCACCGAATGAGATGGAAATGACGTGGTACGATTTTTGGGAAAAGAACGGCTACTTCCACCAGGAGCCGGATAAGAGCAAGAAACCCTTCAGCATCGTCATGCCGCCGCCGAACGTTACCGGTCAGCTTCACATGGGCCATGCCCTGGACAACACCTTGCAGGATATCCTGGTCCGCTTCAAGCGCATGGAAGGCTACAACGTCGCCTGGATTCCCGGTACCGACCATGCCGGCATCGCTACTCAGGTCAAGGTCGAACAGCAGTTGGCGGAAGAAGGCAAGAACCGCTATGAAATCGGCCGCGAAGAATTCTTGAAACGGGTCTGGGCTTGGAAGGAACAGTACGGCAGCCGCATCGAAAAACAGATTCGCCGCCTGGGCTCGTCCTGTGACTGGAGCCGCAAGCGCTTCACCATGGACGATACCTGCGCCCGCGCTGTCCGGGAAGTCTTCATTTCCCTGTATGAAAAAGGCCTCATCTATCAGGGCCAGCGCATTACCAACTGGTGCCCTCACTGCCACACGGCCTTGTCGGACATCGAAGTTGACCACTCCGACGTCGCCGGCCATCTGTGGTTCGTCAAATACCCCGTCGTCGGTGAAGATGATTACATCATGATTGCCACGACCCGTCCGGAAACGATCATGGGCGATACGGCCGTTGCCGTCAACCCCAACGACGACCGCATGAAGAAGTATATCGGCAAGAAAATCATCGTGCCCCTCGTCGACCGCGAAGTCGAAGTCATTGCCGACGACTACGTCGATATCGGCTTTGGTACCGGCGCCGTCAAGATCACGCCGGCTCACGACCCGAACGACTTTGAAATGGGTCAGCGCCATAACCTGGAATCGATCATGATCATGAACCTCGATGGCACGATGAATGAAAAAGCCGGTGCCAAATACAATGGCATGACCCGCGAAGACTGCCGCAAAGCCGTCGTCGCTGATCTTGAAGAACTGGGACTCCTCGACCATATCGAAGAATTGACACATGCTGTCGGTCATTGCTCACGCTGCAAGACGACGGTCGAACCCTTCGTTACCAAGCAGTGGTTCGTCAAGATGAAACCCCTTACGGAAGCGGCCCTTAAAGCCGTAGAAGACGGCAAGACCCGCTTCATCCCCGAACGCTTCGTCAAGACCTACAATCATTGGCTGGAAGACGTCCATGACTGGTGCATCAGCCGCCAGCTCTGGTGGGGCCATCAGATCCCGGTCTGGTACTGCGACGACTGCGGCAAGGCTTCGGCCAGCCGTGAAGACATTACGGAATGCCCGCACTGCCACAGCACGCACATCCACCGCGATCCCGACGTCCTCGATACCTGGTTCAGCTCGGCCCTTTGGCCTTTCTCGACTATGGGCTGGCCTGATAAGACGGCTGATCTCAATCAGTTCTTCCCGACCAGCGTATTGGTTACGGGTTACGACATCATCTTCTTCTGGGTCGCCCGCATGATGTTCATGACCTGCGAATTCATGAAGGATATTCCCTTTGAAAACGTATTCATCCACGGCCTCGTCCGAGACAGCCAGGGACGCAAGATGAGTAAGTCCCTGGGCAACGGCATCGATCCCCTCGGCGTCTGCGAAGAATACGGCGCCGATGCCCTGCGCTTCACCTTGGTTACGGGCAATACGCCGGGCAACGACATGCGTTTTTACATGGAACGAGTCGAAGCTAACCGTAACTTTGCCAATAAGATTTGGAATGCCTCGAAGTTCGTCATCATGAACCTTACCGATTTTGACGAAGCCTTCGTTCCCGAAGAAAGCGATTTGACCTTGGCCGACCGCTGGATTTTGACGTCCTTTAATGAAACGGCGGCCAGAGTGACGGAAGACCTCGATAAATTTGAACTGGGCGACGCCGCCGATGCTGTCTACAACTTCATTTGGAGCTCCTACTGCGACTGGTACATCGAACTTGCTAAAAAGCGCCTCTACCAGGCTGCCAGCGACCGCGACAAGCATACTGTCCAGTACGTTTTGGTCTACGTCCTGACCCATACCCTGGAAATGCTCCATCCCTTCATGCCCTTCGTTACGGAACACCTCTGGCAGCACCTGCCTCATGAAGGGGAAAGCATCATCGTCGCCCCCTGGCCGAAGGCACAGGATAAATGGAATTTTGCCGATGACGCGGCTACGATGAACACCCTCATGGAAGCTATCAAGGGCATCCGTAACCTCCGAGCAGAATCGAACGTCCCCATGGGCAAGAAGGCACCGGTCATCTTAGCACCGGCAACGGAAGACTTGGCCAAGACCTTGAAAGATTATGAAGATTACTTCCATACCCTGGCTTTTGCCGATAAAGTTACCCTCCTTTCGGCTGGTGACGCCAAACCTGAAAACGCCGTCGTCGCCGTCGTGCCCGGCATCGAAGTTTATTTACAGCTCAAAGACCTGATCGACGTCGAAAAAGAAACGGCCCGCGTCCAGAAAGAACAGGAAAAGCTCCAGAAGGAAATCGACCGCCTCGACAAGAAGCTGGCTAATCAGGGCTTCCTGGCCAAAGCTCCGGCAGCCGTCGTCGAAAAGGAAAAGGGGAAACTGGCCGATTATCAGGAAAAAATGGCCGCTCTTACGAAACGCATGGAAGATTTGGCAAAACTCTAAGAGGCTCTCATGACATACGAAGAAGCAATACACTATTTAGAAGCTGCCAATGTCTTTGGCATCCAGTTGGGACTCGGGCGCATCCAAAATCTCTTGGAACGCCTGGGGAATCCCCAAAACAAATATAAGACCATCCACGTTACCGGTACCAACGGCAAGGGATCGGTGACGGCCATGATCGCATCGGCCCTCACGGAAGCGGGTTTTAAGACCGGTCGCTACACGTCGCCTCACTTGGAGTCCTATACGGAACGGATACACATCGACCATCACGACATTTCTGAGGATGACTTTGCTGCTGCCGTAGCCGTCGTCAAAGACGCCGTGACGGCCATGGTAGCCGACGGCGGGGAAGGGCCGACAGAATTCGAACTCATTACGGCGGCCGCCTTCTGGTATTTTGCCAGCATCGGCGTCGACTATGCCGTCATCGAAGTCGGACTGGGGGGACTCCTCGATTCGACGAACGTCATCGTTCCGGCCGTGTCGGTCATCACCAACGTGGCTATGGACCACATGAAATACTGCGGCAATACGATTGAAGCCATTGCCGAGCAGAAGGCGGGCATCATTAAAGAAGGGGTGCCCGTCGTCACGACGGCCGAAGAGCCGGCACTATCGGTCATCGCCCGCAAGGCCTATGCCATGCATAGCCGGCTTTATGCCCTTGATCACAGCTTCGACGTCGTCGGCAATGCCGGTCCCGAAGACCCGGCGACAGGCCAGATGGTGACCGTCCGGGAAAAATTCGGCTTTGCCATTACGACGGTCCTGCCCTTATTGGGGAAACACCAGCGGATCAACTGTGCCGCCGCCGTCATGACCTTGCTCCTCTTGGCCCGCCATGAGAAAAAGCTGACTCGGACGGCCCTTGAAAATGGTATCCGCCATGTCGAGTGGCCCGGTCGATTCCAAGTCTTTAAGGCCGGCAACACGGATGTCGTCCTCGACGGCGCCCATAATCCGGCCGGCATTACGACCTTCTGCAAGACCTATGAAGACGTCTTTGGAGACCGCAAGCGGGTCTTCCTGTTTTCGGTCTTAGCCGACAAGGATTACAGCCAAATGGTACGGGAACTCTTTCACGAAGATGACTACGTCGTCTGTGCACCGGCACCGACGCCGCGGACATCGGATCCGAAGGAGATGGCAGAACTTGTGCCTTGCAAGGCCGACTGGGCCGAAAGTCTTGCCGAAGGGCTCGATAAGGCCTTTGCTGCCGTAAAGCAGGGGCAAGTCCTGTGCATCGTCGGATCCCTCTATATCCAGGGAGAGGTACGGGCGTACCTTCGGGAACGGTATCAGCTGTTCTAAGCCATCTCGTCTGCTTTAAAAAAGGCGCTGCCGATCGTTTTTCAGACCGGTCGGCCGAATATAGAAAGGGAGTGTCTCCGTGGGGGGCACTCCTTTTTCGTTGCGTCGGAGTGGACCTTATGATAAAATAAAACATATATTTACGGAGGAGCGAACCTATATGAAGTGGATGATACGAACCGGCAGTACGCCTGCTGAGCGGGCACGGCTGCGCGTCGTCTATGCCCTGGCCGGGACTGTTTTTTTTATGCCCTTAAATCTTTTTGTGATGGAGGGCTTTTTCGTCGTGGCCTTGCTTCTCGGTCTTTATTATATGATGCGGTACCCGCGCCTGCCTCTTCGAAAGGGGCCTCTTTCCATGCCTGCCGTCGGGTTTGCCGTCGCCGCTTTTTTGTCGCTCATCGGCTCGCCCCATTTTTTCATGGGAACGGCATTCTACATCTTTACGGTTCTGCAGTATATCCTACTTTATTACGGCATCTTGGTCTTTGTGCACCGTTCGTGGGAACGGAGGATGCTCTTTTCGGCCCTCTTGTTCAGTGCCTTTGCCGTCGCCTTGTACGGCCTGTATCAGTATGCTCACATGCTGGTCCTGAATAACGCCGAATGGGTCGACGAGGCGGCTTTTCCGCTCCTGCGCCGCCGCATGTATTCGACGCTGTACAACCCCAACTTGCTGTCGGCCTTCCTGTTGATCGTCATGAGCGCTTCAGCATCGATGATGATCTGCACCCGCCATTACTGGCACCGGGTCATGTACTTGGTGCTCCTGGCCATCCTGACCCTTTGCCTGGTTTTGACCTACTCCCGCGGGGCCTGGCTCAGTGTCGGCGCCTTGGTCTTTTTCTTTGGCCTTTTTTGGGACAAGAGGGTATGGTTCCTCTTTTTGGCAGCGCCTTTGATCGGTGCCTTTTATCATGGCGGTGTCGCCGACCGGCTCTTATCGATTTTTAGCCACAGTGAAGCCGATACGTCTGTTGCCATGCGTATGGATATGTGGGAAGCGGCCATTGCTATGTTTCTCGACCATCCGCTGTTCGGCATCGGTTGGGGGGCTTTTAAACACGTTTATCCCGTGTACAATGAACTGATACAGGAAGCGGGCATCGTCATCTTCCACGCCCATAATATGTATCTCAATTTCTTGGCGGAAACGGGGCTGGTCGGTACCTTTTTCGGCCTGTGGTTTTTCTTCGGAAATGCTTGGTACGCTATTCGTTACGTAAAAGATCATCACGTTCGGACTTTTGACCGGTCCCTTTCCATGACCTTGGCGGCGTCCGTCCTGTCGCTTTCCATCAGCGGTATCAGTGATTACGATTTGTTCAGCACGCAAATATCGCTGACTTTTTGGCTGATGAGTGCCCTCTTCGCCAATATGTTCGGGGAACTATGTGAAAAAAGTAATAAAAACAGTTTGCGAAATAATTCACAATGATATATAATAGGCATGTGACTATTATCACTAGACAAGATTGCTTATAGCTATAGGGAATAGCTGGGGACATAGTTGGAGGGTTACTATCCATGAGACAGAAAAAGGCAATATCGGATGCTGTCATCGAACGGTTGCCGCTGTACTACAGGGACTTGCTATTACTGCAAGATGCGGGAATCGATATCATCTCATCCGAAAAATTAGGGGAACGCTTAGGCATCACACCGGAACAGATTCGCAAGGACCTTACCTGCTTTGGTGCTTTTGGAAAAAAAGGCGTCGGTTATTATGTCAGTGAATTGTGTCAACAGATCGTGGAAATCATCGGTTTGCAGCAGCATTGGAAAGTCGGCATCGCCGGCATCGGCCATCTGGGCTGGGCCTTGGCGAACTATAAGACCTTCGGTCGTCTGGGTTTCCGGACGACGGGCCTCTTCGATGTGGACCATCGCATTATCGGCCAAAACGTCGGCGGTGTCGAAGTCACGCCGATTTCTGAAATGGGGGACGTCATCCGCCGCGAAGGCATCCAGATCGGCATCATTACGACGCCGGCAGCTGTTGCTCAGCAGGTGGCAGATCAAATGGTCGATGCCGGTATCCGCGGTATTTTGTCTTTCGCACCGCTCAGATTGACCGTTCCTGACGGGATTTTCGTCTTTCGAGAAGATTTGTCCATCGGCCTGAGCCGTATTTCATACTATCTGACCAATAAGACAGAATGAAGATCGTTGCGAAACGATTGTATAAACTTTCATAAAAGAATTTAAACAGTATCTAAAAAGGATGGTGCCCGTGTGCGGCACCGTCCTTTTTTATGGTATAATACTCGTACTAGTTAGTGAATGAGGTGATTTTATGGACAGCACATCCATTTATGGTGCATATGAACCGGCTCTCGAGTCCGTAATGCAGGACCTTATCGGCCGTATCCGGGCCTATAGCAGCGATACCAAGAAAAAGACCGGTGAAGCCGCTTACGAGCATTTGATCTACCGCCTGAAGGGCGAGGCCAGCATGCGGGAAAAGTGCGACCGCAAAGGGCTGCCCCAGACAGCACAGTCGGCGCTCCACCATATATACGATGCCATCGGCATCCGCATCGTCTGTTGTTTTCTCGACGATATTTATCGAGCCATTGATTTTTTGAAGAGTCAGCCCGACATTCGCGTCGTCGAAGAAAAAGATTATATCCGCAACGTCAAGCCCAACGGTTATCGCAGTTATCATCTGATTTTAGAACTGCAGGCGCCCTATGAAGATGTAACCGGCGCTAATCCGGGCCGCTTTTACGCCGAAGTCCAGCTTAGGACCATTGCCATGGATTCTTGGGCCAGCCTGGAACACCAGATGAAGTACAAGCAGGATATCAAAAATCCTCAGCTCATCGTCCGGGAATTGAAGCGTTGTGCCGATGAACTGGCGTCGTGTGACGTGTCCATGCAGACCATCCGCAATTTGATCCATGCACAAGAATAAGGGGGAATGAAGATGCGCCTTCTCTTAGCGGAAGATGAAAAAGAAATGTCCGCGGCCCTGGCCGCGATTTTGACTCATTCGGGCTATGAAGTCGATGCCGTCTATGACGGCCAGGCAGCCGTCGATAAGGCCTTGGTCCAGTCCTATGACTGTATGATTCTCGACATCATGATGCCGAAAAAAGACGGCGTTCAGGCCCTGCAGGAAATCCGGGAAAAAGGGGACATGACGCCGGTCCTCATGTTGACGGCTAAGGCCGAAGTCGATGACCGTATTACCGGCCTCGACGCCGGCGCCGACGACTACCTGACCAAACCTTTTGCTATGGGAGAACTCCTGGCCCGCCTGCGCTCGTTGACGCGGCGATCCCAGTCCTTTACGCCGGCGAAGCTCCACGTCGGAGCCGTTAAGCTCGACGTGGATGAACAGGAAATGGTCTGCTGCAGCTCCATTCGCTTGGCTAATCGAGAAACGAAGTTAATGAAGTTTTTCATGGCCAACGTCGGCAAACCCTTATCGACGGAGCAAATTTTCGACAACGTCTGGGGCGATGAAGGTGACGTCGACGACGGCATCGTCTTTATGTACGTCTCCTATTTACGGGAAAAACTGGAAGCCATCCAGGCCGACATCGAAATCGTCGGCGAAAGAGGCCAGACCTACTTGCTCTCGGTAAAAGAAAGGAAATAGGCTTATGAACATGATCAAGCGCTTGCGCCGCAAATTTCTCATCATGGCCGTCATCGGCGTCCTGGTCGTCGTCGGCGGGGCCTTAGGACTCATCAACGCCATTGCCTATATGCGCATGAACGCCCAGGTCATGTCCGTTTTGACCTATATCATCCATAATGACGGCGCTGTGCCTCAGAAAATCGGCGGTGACGACAGCAGTTTCTTCAGCGATCCGTCGTGGACCGAAGAGACGCCGGAATTTGCCTATCAAATCCGTTTCTTCAGCGTCCTCGTCAACGGCAACGGTTATGCCGAACACATCGACATCCAGCACATTGCAGCTTTTTCTCAGCCGGAAGCCATCGAATACGCTCGAACGACCGTCGAAGAGTCGCGCGAGACCGGGCAGAAACAGGGATTTTTCAAAAAGGGACGGGCGACCTACGCCTATATGATAAAACCCAATGACGACGGCAGTTTCCTCATCGTCATCATGGACGCCACCCGCGATGCGGCGGCCGTTACGTCCTTTATGCGCTACTCGGCCTGGTTCGGCTTCGGCTGCGTCGTCGTCTACATCCTCATTTTGGCCGCCCTCTGCAACATAGCCATACGGCCCTTTGTCCAGAATATGGAGAATCAGAAGCGGTTCATTACCAATGCCGGCCATGAGCTGAAGACGCCCATTGCCATCATTTCCGCCAATGCTGAAGCCATTGAGATGCTGAACGGCCAAAGTCAGTGGACGGACAGTATCTTAAAGCAGGTCCGCCGTCTGTCGAATCTCATTCAAGATTTGATCCTGTTGTCCAAAATGGGCGAACGGTCGCAAGTGGATCTAGTCATTACCGACGTCAACTTCTCGGATACGGTCAAAACCGTGTCGGACTCCTTCCAGCAGCTGGCTATTGACGCTGAAAAGACGCTGACTACGGCTATTACCGACAATGTCAGACTCAAAGGCGACAGTAAATGCCTGTATGAATTGGTCAATATCCTCGTCGACAACGCCGTCAAATACTGTGACGACGGCGGCAGTATCGAAGTGGCCCTGCGCCGGTCACGGCTGGGAAATGGCGTCGTCCTCGACGTGTCCAATACCTATGTCGACGGGGCCAATGTCGACTATTCTCGCTTCTTCGAGCGGTTCTACCGCGGCGACGTGTCCCACAACAGCCAAAAGGCCGGCTACGGTATCGGCTTGTCCATGGCTGAGGAATTGACCAAATTGATGGGCGGAAAGATATTTGCGACCTATAAGGGAGATCGGATTACCTTTACGGTCCGTCTGGGATAATCTTTTGTCCGACAACGGCAGTATCTGTGCTATAATGAGGACGTGACGAATTTTACTCAGGGGGGAAGACTATGGAAATGCAAATGGAATATATTCGGAAACTGCCGGAACCGCAGGAATTGATGGAACAATTCCCTATGGATGACGGCTCAAAGGCTGTTAAAAGGCGGCGTGATGAGGTCATCCGAAATATCCTTGCCGGGAAGGATGATCGATTCCTGCTCATCATCGGTCCTTGTTCTGCCGATAATGAAAAGGCTGTTCTCGATTACATCCATCGCCTGGTCAAGGTACAGGACCAGGTGAAAGACAAAATCTTCATCATTCCCCGCGTTTATACCAGCAAGCCGCGGACCATCGGCGTCGGCTACAAGGGGATGCTCCACCAGCCTGATCCGGAAGGGAAGGAAGACATGCTGGGCGGCATCATGGCTATCCGCGAACTCAACGTACGGGTCGTCCGGGAAACGGGCTTTACCTGTGCCGAAGAAATCCTCTATCCGGAAATTTTCCGCTACTTATCGGACCTTTTGTCCTATGCTGCCGTTGGCGCCCGCTCCGTGGAAGACCAAGTTCACCGCATGATTGCCAGCGGTGTCGGCATTCCTGTCGGCATGAAAAATCCCACGTCCGGCGACATTTCAGTCATGCTCAACTCGATTGAAGCTGCTCAGCATTCCCAAAATTTTCTTTTCCGCGGCTGGGAAGTCCGGACGACCGGAAACCCCATGGCTCACGCCATTCTTCGGGGCTACGTCGACAGCTTTGGCAATAGTCTTCCAAACTATCATTACGAAAACCTTCAGCGCCTATATGAAGCCTACGGAAAACGGGACCTCTCCCATCCGGCCGTCATCGTCGATGCCAACCATGCCAATTCGGGAAAACGGTATCTCGAACAGATACGCATTGCCAAAGACGTCCTTCAGAGTCGTCGCCATGCTGCCGATATCAAAGACCTCGTAAAAGGCCTTATGATCGAAAGCTATCTCGAAGACGGCTGCCAGAAAATCAGTGACGGCGTATACGGCAAGTCGATTACTGACCCTTGTCTCGGTTG
This sequence comes from Megasphaera sp. DISK 18, assembly GCF_001682955.1. Classification (NCBI taxonomy): domain Bacteria; kingdom Bacillati; phylum Bacillota; class Negativicutes; order Veillonellales; family Veillonellaceae; genus Megasphaera; species Megasphaera sp. DISK 18. The sequence continues at coordinate 19,358 of NZ_LUGJ01000001.1, read as the reverse complement.
GGAAAAGACGGAACGCCTCATTTACGACATGGCCGACGTATTATAGAATCTGTATTCCCAACAAAAAAAGTCATCCTCATGGATGACTTTTTTTTAGAATGTATCGAGGAGACGATAGCCTTTGCCTCGCAGGAAGGTTTCCGTTTCCATTTCCCGGGTCTTGAAGATGGCTACCGGCGTTGCCGTCTGGCGGTTGTAAGAAATGTACAAGTAGTCGATGGCGATGTTGGCCTGGCAGAGATGGTCGAGAATTTTATCCAGGCAGCCCGGCGTATCGCCCATTTCGACGGCGACGACGCGGTCCATATGGCACTGGTAACCGGCTTTTTTCAGCTCTTGGACGGCCAGTTCCGGATCGGTAACGATGAGGCGGATGATGCCGAATTCGGCGCTGTCATTGGCCAGCATGGTGTAGATGTTGATATTGGCATCGGCCAAAATGGAGGTCATCTTGCGCAGGGTGCCCTTGTTGTTTTCAGCGAAGACAGAAACTTGATGGAGCATGAAATAAGAATCCCCTTTCACGATAAATTATATAGATGTGTTCTTATTTTATCATAAAAATATAAGTTTGTACCAGAAAAAGGGAAGTTCCCCTCGAAATCAGGTAAGAAATCTGCCGGTCCATATCGAATCGTGTTATAATAGAAAAAAGAGTGCGAATCGGATGGGAGATGGGATTATGCCCTTTTCTGTATTTATTACGCTGTTCGTCATCATGCTGGGGTTGACGAAACTGTATATCTGGATCTTCAATATTACGGAACCGATGTATGCCATCGGTGCGGCGGCCCTGACCCTGGTCGCCCTGTATTTGGCTCTCTTGCCGGGGATGAAGAAAAAGGCCGAAGCCGAACAAAAGGCTGAAGCTGAAAAAAAGAACAAGGCTTTAAAGGCCCTTCATGAACGGCCGTCAGTGCCGAAAGACGACCATCCGGATACGGGGACCGATGAAGCCTTCATGGCAGCCTTTACGGCGTCGATGATCTACCATGAAATCCATGGCCATCACCGGAGCCGGGAAGAACGGGACTATGACGGCAACTGGGATGCACCGGACGATGACAGCTACTATGCCGATCCTTATGAGGAACGGCATGACGATGACTTTTTCTGAGGTTTGTATGAAGGAGACCGTTTGCCGACGGTCTCTTTTTTGGCGTCCGTCTGTATATCAAGGCCGGAATATGATATAATGATAAATCACTAGCAACAGGCTATTTTGACCGAGTAGGATAAGGGAGGATTTTGGGGATGCGGCCTTTTGTTCATTTACACGTTCATACGCAGTACAGTTTATTCGACGGGTTGTGCAAGATTCCCGACATGGTATCGCGAGCGAAAGAACTCGATATGCCCGCTGTGGCCATTACCGATCACGGCAATATGTACGGCGTCATCTATCTGTACCGGGAGGCGAAAGCCCAGGGCATCAAGCCCATCATCGGCTGTGAAGTCTATATGACCCGCGGCAGCCGTTTCGAGAAAAAGACCAAGGAACGGCTCTGCCACCTGGTGTTGCTGGCCAAAAACAATCAGGGGTATCACAACCTTATCAAGATTGTGTCCAAAGGTTTTGTCGACGGGGAAAACAACTATCACAAGCCGCGAGTCGACTTCGATTTGCTCGAGCAGTACCACGAAGGCCTCATTGCGACGACGGCCTGCATCGAAGGTCAGGTCCCGCAGGATATCCTCAACCATAACGAGCAAGGGGCTCGGCGCTCTTTGGAACGACTGGTATCGATTTTTGGCAAAGAAGATTTTTATTTAGAAGTCCAGAATCACGGCATTCCTGAAGAAAAGACGGTTCGTACCGTCTTTAAGCGCTGGTCACAGGAATTTGGCCTGAAATTGGTGGCGACCAACGACTACCATTATATCGATCAGGCCGATGCGCCGGCTCAGGAAATCAAGCTCTGCATCTCGACGGGCAGCACCCTCGATGACCCGTCTCATTTCCGATTTTATAATAATGAATTTTATATGAAGAGCGGCGATGAAATGGCCGACCTCTTTTCGGATATGCCCGAAGCCCTGGATACGACTTTGGAAATTGCCGATAAATGCAACGTCGATATCTCCTTTGACGACCGCCACCTGCCGCAGTTCCCCGTACCGGAAGGCGAGACGGACTCGTCCTATCTGCGAAAGCTCTGCGAACAGGCCCTTTCTGAAAAGTACGATCCCATTACGCCGGAAGTAAAGGAACGCCTCGATTACGAACTGGGCGTCATCGATACCATGGGCTTTCCGTCGTACTTCCTCATCGTCTGGGACTACGTCAAGTACGCCCGCGACCATGAGATTCCCGTCGGCCCCGGCCGCGGTTCGGCAGCCGGATCGGTCGTCGCCTACCTGTTGGGGATTACCGGCCTCGACCCTTTGAAGTACAATCTCCTCTTTGAACGATTCTTAAATCCTGAACGAGTGACCATGCCGGATATCGATATGGACTTCTGTTATGAAAACAGAGGTCGAGTCATTCAGTACGTTACGAAAAAATACGGCATCGACCACGTCTCGCAGATCATCACCTTCGGGACCTTGGCGGCCAAAGCCGTTTTGCGTGACGTCGGCCGCGTCCTCGACATTCCCTTAAGTGAAGTGAACCGCATCGTAAAACTGGTGCCTAATGAATTGGGCATGACCCTTGACAAGGCCCTGCAGATGAGCAAAGAGTTCCGCAGTGAATACGAGTCTAACGATACGGTCCACCGTTTGGTCGACTTCGGAAAATCTCTCGAAGGCTTGGTGCGCCACTCGTCGACCCATGCTGCCGGCGTCGTCATTTCGGCGGCGCCCGTCGACGATTACGTGCCGGTCCAGCACTCCAAGGAAGGCGACCTTACGACGCAGTATGAAAAGGATCTCGTCGAAGACCTGGGACTGCTCAAGATGGACTTTCTCGGCCTTAGAACCTTGACTGTCATCGGTGATACGGTCAAGATGATCAATAAGAACTACGGCATCGATTTCGACATCGATGCTATTCCTCTCGACGATCCGAAAACGTGTAAGCTTTTGACCGAAGGCGATACGGCCGGTGTCTTTCAGATGGAATCGTCTGGGATTACCAACCTGGTCAAGGAACTGGCGCCGAAGCATTTTGAAGACATGATTCCGCTCGTGGCCCTGTATCGCCCGGGCCCCTTGGGCAGCGGCATGGTCGATGACTTCATCAAGGGTAGTCACGGTCAGAAGAAGGTTACCTACCTGCACCCGAAGCTGGAACCGATCTTAAAGGATACGTACGGCGTCATCCTCTATCAGGAACAGGTCATGCAGATCGCCTCGGCCTTAGGCGGCTTCTCTCTCGGTCAGGCTGACTTGCTGCGTCGGGCCATGGGCAAGAAGAAAGAGTCCATTCTGGTCGCCCAGCGGGCTAACTTCCTCGAAGGGACGCGGAAGAATAACATTTCTGATGAAGTCGCCAACAAAATTTTCGACCTCATGGTCTATTTTGCCGGCTACGGCTTCAATAAATCCCACTCGGCAGCCTACGCTTACGTTGCCTGGCAGACAGCCTACCTCAAGGCCCATTACCGGGCTGAGTTTATGGCAGCGACCATGACCAGTATGATCAACGATAGCAGCAAAATCAGCTACTACGTCGCCGAGTGCCGCCGCCACGGCGTCAAGGTTTTATCGCCGGATGTCAATGACAGTGTCTCCATGTTTTCCGTTCAGGACGGAGCCATCCGCTTCGGTCTGTCCGGCGTCAAGAGCGTCGGCGGCAACGCCATCGATGCCATCGTGAAAGCCCGGGAAGAAGGCGGCCCGTTTTCGTCCCTCGGCGACTTCTGCAGCCGCGTCGACTATCACTTAGTCAATAAGAGGGCCCTGGAAAGCCTGATTAAATGCGGCGCCATGGATTCCTTCGGCAAGAAAAGGTCCCAGCTCATGGCCGTCATCGATCAGGCTGTGGCCATGGGGTCCCTCAGTCAAAAAGACTATGCGTCGGGCCAAATCGGTCTCTTTGACGATACGGAAGAGGTCATGACCGACCTCGAATACCCCGATATCGAGGAATATCCCATTGAAATGCGGCTGGCCATGGAAAAAGAGTATGACGGTTTCTATTTCAGCGGCCACCCTTTGAGCAAGTATCAAGAAATCATGGATAAGCTCAGCCCCTTGTCGCTGCTCTATGGAGAAGACGGGCGCCAGTATGATGGGAAGATGCTTCGCGTCGGCGGTCTGATTACGGCGAAAAAGCAGGTCATGACCAAGCGTAATGAGCAGATGGCCATCATCACCCTCGAAGACTTTACCCACGCCGTGTCGGTCGTCGTCTTTCCCAAGACCTACGGCCGCTATCAGCAGTCCGTCGCCGTCGATATGGCCGTGTCTATTCGCGGCCGGGCCGATATCAACGACGACAGCATCCAGATTTTAGCTGAAGAAGTACAGCCTCTCGGTCAGGAAACGGCAGCGCCGGCAGCACAGCCGGCACCGGTCGCATCGGCGGCTTCTGCCAGAGCTGCCGGAGACTACTGGCAGCCCGGTATGGGAACGAAACTCTTCATCAAGATTCCGGCCCATCTTGAACGGACTGACCTTGCCGGCCGTATCGGCAAGGTTCTGAAACAACATCCGGGCCAGGTCAAAGTTTATTTCCACCTCATGGGCAGCCGCAAGACGATTCTGACCGACGAACAGTATTGGGTCGAAACGACGGAAGAATTGCGTCAGCCCTTGCAGTCCATGCTCGAACCACGGTCTTTAGTCGTTAAATAAATAAAAGGTGAAGAAGGAATTCCTTCTTCACCTTTTTTATTGCGGGTCGGCGATGATCTGGGCCAAGACGACGCGGTACTTGTCGTTGTACTTTCTCATGCAGGCGTTGATTTCCCGGCGGATACGGGCGATGTTTTCTTTATTGTATTCGTCAGGCGGGACGTGGATGTCGCAGATGATGTTCAAGCGGGCGTTACCGGAGGTCATGCGCAGGTGGTCCGTATGGTAGCGCGGGTATTTTTCGTGGACGATGTGGTCCAACACGTGGCGGATGGCGTCGATTTTATCGGGATCGGTACACAAGGGATCCATGTGGATGTTGAGGTCCATTTGGTAGCGGTCCTTTAATTCGTCTTCCAATACGTCGAGGGCAGCGTGGACGTCGGCCAGGTTGGCCGTGTCCGGGACTTCGGCGTGAATCGTGCCGAACATCCGACCCGGGCCGTAGTCGTGGATGCGGATGTTGTGGACGCCGACGACGTATTGGTACTTTAAGGCGCTTTCTACGATGCCGTTGATGAGCTCCGGATCCGGCGCCTTGCCGAGGAGAATATTGATGACGTCCTTGGCAATGCCGTAGCCGGCGTACATGATCATGAGACCGATGGCTGTACCGGCCGCTGCATCGACGGGGAGGGTCGTAAACTGCTGGGCGATGGTCGTGACTAAGACGCCGGTCGTTGCGATGGCATCGGTGATGCTGTCGGCGGCGGTTGCTTCATTGACGCTGGAATTTATCTTCTTTCCGATATAACGGTTGTAGACGCACATCCAGACCTTGACGGCAATGGAGATGACGAGAATCCCTAAGCTCCAGTAGGAGAATTCCATGGCTTCCGGCTCGAAGAACTTTCCAATCGACGTTTCGCAGAGCTTATAGCCGACGACGAGGATGATGATGGCAATGGTAAGGGAGGCCAGGTATTCAAAGCGGCCGTGGCCGAAGGGATGTTCTTTATCGGGCGGACGGTTACTCAGTTTGGCACTGATGATGGAAATGAAAGAGGAACCCATGTCGGTCAGGTTATTGAAGGCATCGGACAAAATCCCGATACTGTTGCTGGCCATGCCGACGAGAAATTTGCTGACGAAGAGAAATAGATTACAAATGATGCCTAAGACGCCGCCGAGGATGCTGTACTGTTCACGGACTCCTTTATTGTCTGTGTCTTCATAGTTTTTAATGAAGCGGCGGATGATAAATTCAGTCATATCGATTCACCTGACTTTCTGATTTCCTCTATTATAGCAGAGTTGACGCAAGATACAAGAGATAATGAAAATGCAAATGAGAATAATATAAATGCGAAAAAATCATAATATTATCGAAAATGGGAATAATTATTACCTCTATAGAAGGGGAAATTGCAATTCCCTTTAATTTCGATATAATAAAGGGGAAGTTCAGAATTATGGTTGCAAATGAGGACCATTATACACAGGGAGGAAGTATGGACAGAAGAAAAGCTTTAATTTTTGATATGGATGGGACGATGTTTGATACGGAGCCCATTTTCTACCGTTTTTGGCGAGAGATATCGGCCCGGTACGGCTATGATTTGGATCGAACGGTCTATGATAAGATCGCAGGTCGCGACAATGTGAGGACCCGCTTTGTTTGTGAAGAGGCTTTCGGGCCGGACTATCCTTATGACAAGGTGTGCCAAGAAGAAGTGGCCCTGCAGATGGACTATTATCGACATCACGACATCCCTTTTAAACCCGGTCTCTGTCAGGTTTTAGACTATGCCCGAAGAGAAGGCCTCCTTTGCGCCGTTGCCTCTTCGTCGCCGCCGTCGATGATTGAATACTTATTGGAGCGAAAGGGAATTGCGTCTTTTTTCGATGTCGTCCAGAGTGGGGAAGAAGTGCCGCACGGAAAGCCTGATCCGGATATCTTCCTCATTGCTTGTGAGAAGCTTGGTGTCTTGCCGGAGACGGCCTTGGTCATGGAAGATTCAGAAAACGGCATCTTGGCAGCCCATCGGGCCGGAATTCCGTCCATTTGGATTCCGGATATGGTTGAAATTGATAAAGAGGTGCAGGCCATGGCCTGGCATATTTGTCAAAGCCTTGCCGAAGTACCGGATCTCCTTGAAAAAAATACGGCCCGGGACTGATTGTTTTCAGTCTCGGACCGTGTCGGTCAAATGTTGCGGGCGACGAGTTTTTCAAGGGGCTCGTCTGGTCGTTTGAAGGGAATGTCCGGCTTTTCTTTTAAATAATCGAGGGCAAAACCGAGGCAGGTTGCTGCTCCGTAGGGCAGGCCGTCTTCATCGAGGTCGAATTCCGGCGTATGATGATTGGCGCCGCAGCCTTTTTCTTTATTTTCGATGCCCGTAAAGATCAGGACGCCGGGGTAGAGGCGAGCCGTGAGGGCAAAGGTTTCCGACGCCATCCAGGGCTGGCAGTCCGTTAAGACGTCGGGGCCCAGATACTTTTTGACGGCCTCGCGGGCGATACCGACGCAGGTAGGATCATTTTGGACTTCGAATAAGGGGTCGGGCATGTGCAGAATCTCATAGCTGCACCCATAGGTTTGGCAGGAATTTTTTAGGATGTCCTGAAAGGCTTCGTAAAAAGCTTTTCCGGCATTGTCGTAACTGAAGAAACGCGACGTTCCCGAAAAGGTCAGGGAATTGGGGATGACGTTGAGCGTATCGCCGCTGTGCAGGCTGCCGACGGAGAAGGTCAGGCATTCCTTGGGCGGGACGATGCGCATGCGAAGGGCCTGGAGATTGCCGTAGATATCGTGGAAGCAGTCAATCGGGCTCTGGGCCAAGTCCGGTCGGGAGCCGTGGCCGCCGTGGCCGTCGATGCGGATTTCAAAGCCAAAACCGCCGGCCATGGGTGCTTCGTCGCAGATGGCGATTTTCCCTGCCGGAATGTCCCAGCGGACATGGGTGGCATAGCAGGCGTCCACTTGCCACGGGCTCTCTGTTTCGAGGTAGCGCAGTAGGTATTCAAGGGGGCCGGAGGCTTCTTCGCCTCGTTCAAACATGAAGAGGATCGTGCCATCCCACTGATCCTTCCAGCGGTGTAAGAGCTTAGCGGCGACGAGCTGCATGGCCATGTGGCCGTCGTGGCCGCAGGCGTGCATGACGCCGTCGTGGTGAGAGCGGCAGACACGAGGGACGGAGAGATTCTTTTCGCCCTCCGTAATGGGCAGGGCATCGACGTCGGCCCGAAGGAGCAGGGTCTTTCCCGGGGCCTTGCCGTCAATCCAGGCGATGAGGCCGCCCTTGTCGACGATGTGGTAGGAGATACCGTATTCATCGAGTTTTTGGGCAATATAAGCAATGGTCTGGTCTTCTTGTTTTGATAATTCCGGATATTCGTGGAAATGGCGGCGCAGGGCGATGAGTTCTCCCTGTTCTTCTTTTACGGCTTCAAAGATATTGATCACGTGAGATTCCCCCTTTTGGTTATTCTTCGATTCCCTCACGGGCCGGGATGCCCCGGTCGAAGGGATGCTTTATCTTTTTGATTTCGGATACGTAGTCAGCGAGATCCACGAGGGCCGGACTGGGATTTCGTCCGGTCAGGACGACTTCGGTTTTTTCGGGCTTTTCTTGTAAAAAGCGGAGGACTTCCGCCTCCGGTACCAAGCCCAGGGCTGAGGCGCCGATGAGTTCGTCACAGACGACCAGCTCGGGTTTTTGATCTCGGCAAAAGGCACAGACCTTATGGAATAAAGCCGTTTGTGCTTCTTTCGTCTCTCGTTTCTCGTCATCGGTCATTTGAAAGGTGAATTTAAGGATGGCCTTGCCCCGAAGGACGGTGATGGCCGGAATTTTCTGTAGGGACGTGAGTTCGCCTGTGGGCCGCCCTTTTAAAAACTGGGAAAAGAGGACGCGTCCCCCGCGGCCGGCACAGCGCAGGGCCAGCCCTAATGAGGCCGTCGTCTTGCCCTTGCCGTCGCCGCAGTATAGATGTATTAAACCAGTGTCCAAGAGATTACCTCCTTTTTGTGTTCCCTGGCGGACTGTTATGTTCACCTTATGAGTGAATTATATCATAACGATAGGCTATCAGATAGTGGTCAGTACCGTCTATTCGTGTTATAATATAACATCATTAATTTCTAAAGGAAAGGAGGGCCGGGATGATGGAAGAACGAGCGCATCAACTGCTTATGGCACTGGAAGATGCCGGGTTTGAAGCGTATGTCGTCGGTGGAGCTGTCCGTGATCTGCTCATGGGACGGACGCCTCATGATTACGACATTGCAACGTCGGCCCGGCCTGACGATATCCGCCGCGTCGCTGAAGAAAAGGGCTGGCATACGGCGGAAATCAACGCCGAAGCCTTTGGCATCGTCGTCGTCGTCCTTGAGGGACAACCCTTTGAAGTCGCTACTTTTCGCGGTGAATCTTACGGTGCTGACAGCCATCGGCCGGAATCGGTTTGGTATGCCGATTCCCTTCGCGAAGACGTACTGCGCCGCGATTTTACCGTCAACGCCTTGGCCATGGACAGAAGCGGTGAGATTTACGACTATGTCGGCGGCCGAAAGGATTTGAAGAAGAAACGGCTGGTTACTGTCGGCGATCCCGTGCGTCGTTTTCAGGAAGATGCCCTGCGCCTCTTTCGCCTGTGCCGTTTTGCCGGTCAGCTCGATTTTATGGCCTCCAAGGAAACCGTAGCTGCCATGCCGTCGGCCTTTGACCGCGTTTCCGGATTGTCCCTTGAGCGAGTCGTCAGTGAACTTGACCGACTGATGGTGACACCGGCTTCTTTTCGCGGCTTGGATATTCTTGTACGCAGCGGCCTTGCGGCCTGTTCGTGCCGTCAAAAAGAAAATGGGGTTTATACGGCGATTCCTATCCTGCCGGAATTAGGCCACTTGCCCGATACGCCCCAGTCGAAGCCTTTCCATCTTTTTGACGCCTGGGCGCATACCTTGGCGACAGTGGCTCATACGCCACCCAATCTGACTGTTCGCTATGCCGCCTTATTTCATGACATCGCCAAGGGCCTGCCCGGCATCCGCGGTGAAAAGAAAGGCCGTTATACCGATTACTGCCACGATTCGCTGGGGGCCGATATGGCCAAAGAGATTTTGCTGCGCTGGCGTAAGAAACCGGCCTTTGCCGACCGCGTGGCCTGGCTGGTCAAGACCCATATGAAATTTCACTTTTTTGCCAATACGGCTGAAGGGGATGTCGACAAGTGGCTTCGCCGCGAAGCCCTGCAAGGGCCTTTTCACCGGACGGAAGAATTGGCTGAAGCCATCCGCCAGGCGACGGCGCTGTCCGTCGGCGATATCATCGGCTGCGGCCGGCCTGACTCTAATACGGAAGGGACGGAATCCTTTGGCGAGTATATGACCATGCTGGCAGAGGCCATGCCGGTCAGTACGAAGGATCTCGTCTATGACCGCCGCATTCCTGACCTGTGTCGGAACCGGACCGGTCAGTGCCTGCGCATCCTGTTGAAACGGGTTCAAAATAAGGATCTCGTCAACGATGCCGATGCCTTGGCGGCGGCAGCCCGGCGCTGGATGGAACGCCATGAAGGGGATGCAAATCATGGATAATACCGAAAAAAGAGAGAATCGCTATATCCGTTTCCATATCGCCGTCTGCGTTTTCTTGATGATGCTCCTTTCTGCAGCTGTCCTGGGCGCCCTTTTTTATCATCAAGTCCTTCATCATGATGATATGATGGCCATGGCGGAGATGCAAAGTGAGACCGAACGGAATCTTCAATCGCCGCGAGGCATGATCCTCGATCGCAACGGCAAGGTTCTGGCTATCAGCGAAATGTCGAAATCGCTCTACGCCGATCCGACGATGCTCAATGAGCCGCCGGAAAAGGTGGCGAAGCTTTTGGCACCGTACCTTCGCATTTCTCAGGATGAAATACTGCGGCGCCTTAAAGAAGATACGGCCTTTGTCTGGCTCGACCGCCAGATGGACCACGATAAATACGAAGCTGTCGAAAACATCATCAAGACTGAAAAACTGCACGGCCTCGTCTTTCGCGATGAAAACCGTCGTTTTTATCCTAACGGCTCCATGGCGGCTCAGGTCATCGGCTTCGTCGGCGATAATGACCGCGGCCTCGATGGTATCGAAATGATTCTCGACGATGAAATCCGTGGCAATAAGCAGACCTTCCGCCTTCAGACCGACAGCAATAACATTCCGGTCTTTGACTCGGCCTTGAAGAAATTCCTGCCCGATAAAGAACGGTCGGTCAGCCTTACCCTTGACAGTACCATTCAGTATCTGGCTGAAAAAGAATTGGACGGCATTATGAATCGAAACAAGCCGGAAGGGGCTGCCATCATCGTCATGAATCCCAAGACCGGTGAAATTTTGGCCATGGCCAGCCGGCCGACCTATGATTTGAATCATTATGGCAAGGGCGATAAAGAATCGTATCGGAACCGGGCCGTCGTCAACGTTTATGAACCGGGCTCGACCTTTAAGCCCCTCATGGCCGCGTCGGCCCTCGATTCGGGGAAATGGAGCGTCAGTGACGTCTACCACGATACGGGTTCCATTCAGGTAGCCGATCGGACGATGCATAACTGGGATGAGAAGGGCCTTGGAAATGTCACCCTTCGAGAAATCATTATGTACTCTATTAATACCGGTATGGTCCACATTGCTGTAAAAGCCGGCGGAAAATTGTTGACCGAATACGCTCACCGTTTCGGCTTCGGTTCGATTACGGGCATTGAACTTCCGGGCGAACAGGAGGGTATCCTGTTTTCGCCGAGTACCATGTCCATCGTCGATACGGCCTCCATGGGGATTGGCCAGGGGATCGCCGTCACGCCGCTGCAAATGGTCCAGGCCTTCAGTGCGATTGCCAATGATGGCCACATGATGAAGCCTTTTATTGTAAAAGAAATCGACAATCCCGACGGATCGGTTTACGAAAAGAAAGAACCCGTTGAAGTCGGTCAGCCCATTAAGGCGGAAACGGCGGAAACCATCAGTAAATTTATGGGAGAAGAAATTTCTTCCGGCGGCGGCCAAAATGCAAAAATAGAAGGATATACCTTTGCCGGTAAGACCGGGACAGCCCAGAAGAAGACGGCTGACAGCACGGGCTATGCCGAAGGGCAGTATGTCGGTTCCTTCATCGGCTTTGGTCCTGTAGAAGATCCGCAGTTCCTGGTTTTAATCGTCGTCGATGCACCGAGCGGTGTCTATTACGGGGCTCAGGTTGCAGCCCCGGTCTTTAAGGATTTGATGACGGAAATCGTTCGCATGAAAGGCCTGCGGCCGACTTCCGATACAGGACTTAAGCCTTTGGCTCCGTTGGTTACGGCGCCGCCGCGAGTCATCCCGCCTGTCCATCAGACAGAAGACGGGGTCCTCATCCCGTCGTTTATCGGTTGGAGTACGCGGGAAGTCAACGACTGGCTCAATGAAGCCGGGTTGGGATTTGTTCCTAAAGGCATGGGAAGTGCCGTTCAGCAGGATCCGAGGCCGGGAAGCTATGCGCCATCCGGAAGTGATGTGACGGTCACCTTCAAACGCTGACCGGATACATCATCATATTCTAATAGGGGGAATATCATGCAATTACTTAAGGGGAAAGACGTAGCTGCCTTTCATAGCCATCGTATGGCCCAACAGATACAGGCCGTTCGGGAGAAAATGGGGATTGATCCCGAACTTGCTATCGTCGTCGTCGGTGATGATGCGCCGTCGGCCATGTACGCGGCGTCGATGCAAAGGACAGCCCGTTCTGTTGGTTTGAAAGCCTCTATCTATCGAGAAGCGGCCGATATTAGTGAAGCGGATCTCCTAGCCCTTATCGATAGGCTCAATGAGGACCCGATGGTCTTTGGCATCCTGTTGATGATGCCACTTCCAAAATCAATTGACAGTCAGTGCATCATCAATCGCATCGATCCGTCAAAGGACGTCGACGGCCTGACTGATGCCAACATTGCCAATCTGTATACGGGAAGGGCAGGATTTGTACCCTGCACGCCTCAGGCTGTCATGGCTATCCTCGATTATTATCATATTTCGCTGAGCGGAAAAGAAGTGGTTATCGTCGGCCGCAGTAATGTCGTCGGAAAACCCTTGTCCCAGCTTTGCTTGCAGCAAAATGCGACGGTGACCGTCTGTCATAGTCGGACGAATGATCTCAAGGCCGTCTGCCAAAGGGCCGATGTTGTCATAGCAGCGGCCGGTAAGGCCGGTCTTGTCACCGGCGATATGATAAAACCCGGTGCTGTCGTCATCGACGTCGGCATCAACCGCGTCGACGGTAAGACCGTAGGCGACGTCGCCTTTGATGACGCCGCTCTTCGTGCCGGAGCCATCACGCCCGTTCCGGGCGGTGTCGGCGCCGTGACGACGATGATGATTCTTGAAAACGTCGTCTGCGGCATCGCCCGGATAGCAACTATTTTATAACAGAGAGGGGAGTATCTATGAATATTTTAGATAATTTTCTAGTTCATTATTTACGTCGCTTCGATAGAGATTGTTTTACCGTACGACTTCACGATAAGACTTATACCATTGGTGAAGGAACGCCCTTGTTCAATATTGTCATCAATAAAGACATCCCGAAGAAAGAGCTCTTGGCCTCGACGTCACTGGCCCTCGGTGAAGCCTATATGCGCAAAGACGTAGAAATCGAAGGCGATTTATTTACGGCCCTGCGCTGCCTCTTGTCGCAAAACAGCCAGTTCTCGCTGGACAAATCCTTCTTTAAACGCCTGCTCTATCCGTCGGAATCGAAGGCGGCTCAGAAACAGCAGGTTTCGTCGCACTATGACTTAGGCAACGACTTCTATGCCAAATGGCTCGATCCGTCCATGAGCTACTCTTGCGCCTACTTTAAAAAGGACGACGACACACTGGAACAGGCTCAGCACAATAAAGTCCACTATATTTTGGAAAAACTGGCCCTTGAAGAAGGGATGACCCTCCTCGATATCGGCTGCGGCTGGGGCTACCTCCTCATCGAAGCCGCTAAGAAATACGGTATCAAAGGCTATGGCTGCACGTTGAGTAAGGAACAATGGAAGAAAGGCCAGGAACGGATTGAAGCCATGGGCCTTCAGGATAAGGTTCAGATCGACCTCGTCGATTACCGCGACCTCGTTGCCGAAGGCCGCCAGTATGACCGCATCGTCAGCGTCGGCATGCTGGAACACGTCGGTCGTTCCAATTATCCTTTATATATGGAAACGGCCAGCCACCTCTTAAAAGACGGCGGCATGTTCCTGCTCCACTACATCAGCGGCCACGACGAAAGCATCGGCAACCCGTGGATGAGAAAATACATCTTCCCGGGCGGAACCTTGCCGTCGCTCCGTGAAATCGTAAGCCTTGCTTATGACAATGACTTCCAGGTCATCGACGTCGAAAGCCTGCGCCGTCATTACTACAAGACGCTGATGTGCTGGTTCGACAACTTCCAGAAGGTTCGCGACGAAGTCATCGCTGCCAGAGGCGAAGAATTTGCCCGCATGTGGGACCTCTATCTCTGCGGCTGCGCCGTCTCCTTCTACATCGGCAACATCGATCTCCATCAGATCTTGATGACCAAGGGCAGTAAGAACGACCTGCCTATGACTCGTTGGTACTAATGGACTTCAATAGTACTTCTTTGTAAAGCGAGAAAAATCGAATATCCACTGAGAGAGGACCTTTTGTGACACAACTATCACAAAAGGTCCTCTCTTTTGGCATAAATATGCCTGCTGCGGCAGACTTCCGGAGTGGACGTACCATTTCAACTATTTACGTAGTGTTTACGTAAAACGTATAACTATACACATATCGATGATAAAATGGCATTAACACTATGCTTGACTTTTATAGCTCCAACGACTATACTAAAAGCATAGAAACGTTAAACGTTATACGAGTCCGGATTAAATTTATGTTCATTTTAAGAAAAGGAAGTGTACTTTATGATTAAGCAAATCGTAAAAACTTTGGATGGTAACGAAGCTGCGGCACACGTGGCCTATAACTTTACCGAAGTCGCAACTATTTACCCGATCACTCCGTCGTCTCCGATGGCTGAACACGTTGACGTATGGGCAGCCAACGGCCGTAAGAACTTATTCGGCCAGACCGTTAAGTTGGTTGAAATGCAGTCCGAAGCCGGTGCTATCGGTGCCGCTCACGGCGCTTCCGAAACGGGCAGCCTCTGTACCTCCTTTACGGCATCTCAGGGCCTCATGCTGATGATCCCGGTCATGCACCGTCTGGCCGGTGAATTGAAACCGATCGTCCTGCACATCGCCGCTCGTACGGTAGGGACCCACACCATGTCTATCTTCGGTGACCATTCTGACGTTATGGGCTGTCGCAACACCGGTTGGGCCATGCTCTGCAGTGCCAGCGTTCAGGAATGTGCTGACCTCGCAGCTGTCGCTCACTTGGCAACGATCAAAGGCCGCGTACCGTTCATGCACTTCTTTGACGGTTTCCGGACGTCTCACGAAATTCAAAAGATTCAGATGCTGCCGGCCGAAGAATTGGGAAAATTGATCGACCGTAAAGCACTTTATGATTTCAAACACACGGGCCTCAACCCGGAACATCCGGTCATGCGCAGTACCGTTACCAATCCGGATATGTTCTTCCAGTCCCGCGAAGCTAACAACCTCTGGTACCAGCGTCTGCCTTACATTGTTCAGGACTACATGGATCAGATCGGTGAACTGACGGGCCGTCCGTACCATCTCTTCGATTACTACGGGGCTCCCGATGCTGAACACGTCGTCGTCGCTATGGGTTCCGTTACCGGCGCCATTCAGGAAACGATCGATAAACTCAGCAAAGACGGCAAGAAAGTCGGCTTCCTCCAAGTACGTCTCTATCGTCCGTTCTCCCTCGAACACTTCATGAAAGCTATGCCGGATACGGTCCGCACGATTACCGTTATGGACCGCACGAAAGAACCGGGTGCCTTGGGCGAACCGCTTTATGAAGATGTTTGCGCTGCTGTATCTCACATTAAACAGGACGTTACCGTTTTAGCCTGTCGCTATGGCTTGTCGTCGAAAGACGTTCCGCCAGCAGCCATCAACGCCGTATTCAACAACATGGAAGCCCTCCAGCCGAAGAACCACTTCACCTTGGGCATCATCGATGACGTAACCCATCTCTCCATGCCGGATATCCCCATTGCCGTCGATACGGAAGGGACAATCAGCTGCAAGTTCTGGGGCTTCGGTTCTGACGGTACTGTCGGTGCCAACAAGAACTCCATCAAGATCATCGGCGATAATACCGATATGTACGTCCAGGCTTACTTCGAATACGATACCAAGAAATCCGGCGGCGTTACCAAGTCGCACCTGCGCTTTGGCACTAAACCGATCCGGGCTACGTACTACGTAAAAGCGGCTGACTTCCTGGCATGTCATAAACAGGCTTACATGGACACCTATGACATCGTCAGCGAAATCAAAGAAGGCGGCATCTTCCTGCTCAACTGTAACTGGGATAAAGCGGACGTCGCCAACCACCTGAGCAACAAGGTTAAACGCCAGCTGGCTGCAAACCACGTAAAATTCTACATCATCAATGCGACTAAGATCGCCGAAGAAATCGGCCTCGGCAGCAACCGTACCAATACGGTCCTCCAGGCAGCCTTCTTCAAACTGGCTAACATCATGCCTATCGATGATGCCGTTAAACATATGAAAGACGCTATCGCTAAGACCTATCTTGCCAAAGGCGAACAGGTCATCTCCATGAACCAGGCAGCTGTCGACCGTGGCATCTCTGACCTCGTCGAAGTCGAAGTCCCGGCAGAATGGAAAGACCTCCCGTCCGATCCGGTCGTCGAAGATACGCGCAACATTCCTGACTTCATTAAGAACGTCGTCGAACCGTCGAACCTTCAGATTGGCGATTCGATCCCGGTCAGCGAATTCGTTCCTTACGCTGACGGTTCCTATCCGCTGGGCACGACGCAGTACGAAAAACGCGGTGTCGCTTCCAAGGTTCCTGAATGGGATGTCGACAAGTGCGTTCAGTGTAACCGCTGCGCCCTGGTCTGCCCGCATGCTGTCATCCGTCCGTACCTCTTGACGGCTGAAGAAAAAGCCAACAGCCCGGAAAGCTTCAAGACCAAAAAAGCCATCGGCAAAGGCCTCGAAGATTATGAATTCCGCATTCAGGTTTCACCTCTCGACTGCTATAGCTGCAGCGCCTGTGCAAACGCTTGTCCGGCTAAGGCTCTGACCATGAAACCCCTCGATACCCAGCGTCATGAAAGTGAAAACTTTGACTATGCCCTTACCTTGTCGGTAAAAGAAACGGGTCTCGATAAATTCTCCGTTAAAGGCAGCCAGTTCAACCAGCCGCTCCTCGAGTTCAATGGTGCCTGCGCCGGCTGTACCGAAACGTCTTACATGAAGCTTTTAACGCAGCTCTTCGGATCGCGCATGATCGTTGCCAATGCAACGGGTTGTACCCAGGCTTGGGGCTCTGCTATGCCGAGCATTCCGTACACGACGAACCACGAAGGCTTCGGTCCGGCTTGGTCGAACTCGGTCTTTGAAGATAACGCCGAATTTGCCCTCGGTATGTCCCTCTCTATGGATCAGCAGCGCGAAGCGATCATCCTGAAATCGGAAGAACTCCTGCCCTTGACGGAAGGCGCTCTCCACGATGCCATCCAGGCTTGGCTCGATTCCATCGGCGTTGCCAACGAAGGTGAAGTTACAGAAGGCATCAGCCGGACGTACCTCAAAGAATTGATGGCAGCTAAATTGACCGGCAAAGCCGCCGATCTTCAGAAAGACATCTTGGCTCATAAAGAACACGTCATCAAGAAGACGATTTGGATGTACGGCGGCGACGGCTGGGCTTATGACATCGGTTACGGCGGTTTGGACCACGTCATGGCTACCAATGCCAACGTCAACATCATGCTCGTCGATACGGAAGTTTACTCCAATACGGGCGGTCAGTCGTCCAAGGCTACGCCGATCGGTGCTGTCGCTCAGTTCGCAGCTTCGGGCCGTAAGTTCAACAAGAAAGATTTGGGCCGTCTGCTCATGACCTATGGCCATATCTATATCGCTCAGGTCGCTCTCGGCGCTGATGCCAACCAGCTCATCAAAGCTGTGAAAGAAGCTGAAGCTTACAACGGTCCGTCCATCGTCATCGCTTACGCACCTTGCATCAACCACGGCATCAAGGGCGGCATGGGTAACGCACAGAACGAAATGAAACGCGCCGTAGAAGCCGGTTACTGGCACCTCTACCGCTACAACCCGCTCCTCAAGGAAGAAGGAAAGAATCCGTTCATCCTCGATTCCAAGGAACCGACCCAGTCCTTCCGCGATTACCTCCTCGGCGAAACGAGATACGCAGCCCTTACGCGTACCTTCCCGGAAATTGCCGAAGAACTCTTTGCCAAGGCCGAAGAATTTGCTGCTAAGAAATACGAAGTATACAAAGAATTGGCCGATAAATAATGTTTGCACGACTATAGATTTGCTCAGTCTATAGATTCACGCTCAAAACCATATACATACCCCAAGGCGAAGGCTGCTCCGGCAGCCTTCGTTTTGTATGGGGCTCCTTTTTCCTTCCAAAGAACGCACAGTTTGTGATACAATGAAACAGAAAGCAGGTGGTTACTATGAAGAGGATATGGCTCATCCGCCATGGCGAGAGCATTGCCAATGCCGGTGAAGCGACGGACGATCACAAAAGTATTCCTCTGTCCGAATTGGGACTGAAACAGGCTCAGGCCCTGGCCCTGCAAATACCGAAACAGCCGGATCTCATCGTGACCTCACCGTATCTTCGGGCACAGCAGACGGCCATGTATACCATAGGCCGATTTCCCGATGTGGCCACGGGGATTTGGGATGTCGTTCATGAATTTGTCTATTTGGCGCCGGCCACTTGTGTCGGGACGACATCGGCCCAGCGGCGGCCCAGAGTCATCGACTATTGGCGTAATCTCGATCCCGATTACGTCGATGGGGAAGGGGCCGAAAGCTATCGGAATCTCATCGAGCGCATTCAGCGGACACTGGCCCTTTTGAAGCGGCGCCCGGAAGAATTTATTGTAGTCTTTACCCATGCCCAGTTCATACGGAATTTTCTCTTAGTCTATGAAAATCCGAACCTTCCCGTCGAGGAGTATATGGCAGCCTTCCGGCGCAGCCGTTCGGTCCGCAACGGGCAGATCATCGAGGTTACCATGAACTGGTAGGTTGGTTTTTCATCATCCCTTGCGAAAGGAGTGTTTTAACATGGAATTACAATACAGTGACCATAAGATTTGGATCGAAAATGAACAGGGAAAGGTCGTCGGTGAAGTCGATTTTGTCCAGCGTGACGACGGCAACTATGACATCGTCCATACTTTCGTCGATGACAGCCTGCGCGGCCAAGGGGCTGCCGGAAAATTGGTCAAAGCCGCTGCCGATGAAATCCGTAAGCGCAATAAAAAGACGGCGACCAGCTGCACCTATGCCCAAGCTTGGTTTAAGCGCCATACAGAGGAACAGGATCTCTTAGGATAGTAAACGACGATAGTCGCCTCCACCCGTAAAACGGGTGGCTCGACGGACGGCTATAAGCCTTTGTTGCTGAAAGCCAGCGTCTCAAGGCGCTGGCTTTCACTTTGTTGGCGCCGAATAGGCATGA